>JAHJDJ010000382.1 GCA_018812585.1 bacterium | reverse complement strand
GGTAATGATCCAGCAGGTGATAAGCGTCACGCCCAGCGTGGCGGGGAGCAGAGTTAAGAACATGATGGAAACGGGTTAAAGTAGAAGCAGACGCCGGACGGGTACCGTCACGCGTCGCGGCGATCTAAAAGGATAGTCCGGTGAGGGTTAGATGTACAGGTCGTTTCCCACCAGACGGGCGGGTTCAATCAGCGGGCCGTTCAGTACTTTAATGGCGGCGACTTCATCGATCTGCTCAATCATGAAACGGTATTCATGGCACTCGGACGGCATCAGGCCTTCTTCGACGATATGGACGCGCTGCACGAGGTCGCGATCCTCCTTAGGCACGTGGGTCTTGGGCAGGATGGCGCCGAGCACACGCAGTTTCTGAATGGCGGTATCGCGAATGACGAGACATTTTTTTTCGTTGTAATGACCATAGCCCCACGCATCAGCGGAGTAGGTGCGGCAGGTTCCATCCGGGCGATGGATGTAGAAATTCAAGCGGCAGGTTCTGTCAGAGATTTTTCCGATCATGGTAGCTTTCCTTGCCTTGAGCAGGTCTTTATTGAGATGGTATTACCCGGAATCCGAAATTAGCTATTGAGTCAGCTAAAAATCTAAGGAATAAACGTCCGAAAGTCAAGCTAACTTCCTCTCTTTTCGTAGCTTGAATGGCAGGAGAGGCTTGCATTTACGGTTGGATCGGAGTACATTTTGGCATGTCAAAGATAAATTTCACGCTGATTGGTCCGGGGGCTGTGGGCCGCGCGCTGACCCGGGCGCTGGTCAAGGCTGATTATCGGCTGTTGACGGTGATCGGACTGGATACAGCGCAGGATCGCCGCTTCGCGCGGAAGATGGGGGTCAAGTGGAGTGCTGACTTAAGGCAACTCCCTGCCGAGACAGGGCTTATCATTGTCGCCGTACCGGACTCGCAGCTCCGCCAGGTGGCTGCAGGGCTGGCAAGGCAGAAGCTGCCGTGGAAAAAGATTGCCGTTCTGCATACCGCCGGAGCCCTCGGGGCTGAAGTTTTTACTCGACTTGAAGGCTTAGGAGCGGGCGTGGGAGCCTGTCATCCCTTCATGACTTTTCCGTCCCGGGGGAGGCCTCCCCGGCTTGCAGGAGTGACCTTCGGGATTGACGGCAACGAGGCGGGATTAAAGGCAGCACGAAAGTTAGCACGGTCCTTGAAGGGGAAACCATTGGAAATCTCCGGTCAACAGCGTGTATTATATCATCTTGCAGCGGTGCTTTCATGCGGCATGGTCTCTGCCAATCTGCTGATGGCCCAGCAAGTGCTATGCAGTTTGGGGATGTCGGAAAAGCGCGCGCTGGAGACGATTCTCCCGATTTCGGCAGGAACTTTAAGTAATATCAAAGAGTTAGGAGTAAGGGACGCGATGACCGGCCCAGCGGTGAGGGGTGACACAGCGACTATACGCAGCCACCTTGCTGACCTGAAGAAGCTTGACCCGGAACTGGCGAAGGTGTATCGAGAAATATCGAAGTGGATTTTAGGGAAGGGAGAATTGAAATGAAAGAAGCTTATTTCTTCAATCTCGCATTCTTTATGCTGGTTTCAACCGTTCTATGTTCGGCTTCACCGAGGATTGACATTTACACGGATGTACTATGGGGGATAAGTGCTTGTGAGAACTTGGAAATCCACCCCGGTCTGGCAGGATCTTGTGCTCTGTTACATATTGGTGTTTCGGATCTTCCTACTGGAGAATATAGTGGTGAAGAAAGTAATAGTGGTTGGCCGGTAGGACTGACGATTAAAGTTGGAACCTATCAGAATAACGAATGGACAGAACGGCCGGAATTGCTCGAAAGACTATCAATGAAAAGATGGACTTGGCATTTCCTTCCGGAAGAGAGTAAGAACGTTGTTGGGAACAGCAGTGCAAGTTGGGTATTCCAGTTTGTTTTACCCCCAGATTTGATTGGTGAAACGCTATGGTTTCAAGCAGACTATGAGACTCGAGGTGGGTTGGTTAGGAGTGAACTTGTCCCAGACCATAGAGTATTGTTGTCTGTTGTAGCGCCGTGTTCGGAAGAGGACCATCGGACAATACAAACGTCGTTCATACGTGCAGCTTATACTGGAGGCGACTATCCCCGGACAATTCAAATCGCAGACTCTTTGGTCTCGATGGATTGGCGCGACATTCGCGGGCTTTCATTTGCCGCAGGAGCAGCTCGTAGAATGGAGTTGTATGAGAAAGAACTGCAATACTTGGACATGAATTTTGAAGCGAACAGGCGTATATCACCCGTTCACACAAATCAGAATGATGCTGACGCAGAGGCACGTTATTTTGAAAGACGCCGAGAAATTCTCGAACAAATCGAAAACCAACAGCAAGATTGAACTTAATTCTCATCAACAAAACGGTCGGGATTATACTGCGTCAAACTGTGGAAGATCCGAAATAAATCAAATCCTATAACAATAACCAATTTCATGGCAGAAACCAAAAAGAAAATTCTCTGGGCGGATGATGAGATCGATCTGCTCGAAGCACATGTGCTGTTTTTAGATCAGCACGGTTACGAAGTGACACGGGCGACGAACGGCGAGGACGCGGTCAAGTGCGCGCAGGCCGAAGCTTTTGATGTGGTGCTCTTGGACGAGCACATGCCGGGGATGGATGGTCTGGAAACGGCGATTAAGGTCAAGGAATCGCGGCCCGATATTCCGATTATCATGAT
>JAHJDJ010000381.1 GCA_018812585.1 bacterium | reverse complement strand
GGTCGGATTGAAGGGGTTGGGATGGGGGGGGTGAAGAGTGAAATTGGTGATGAGGATATTATTGTGGGGTTTGATGCCAAGTTCATTGCCAAGACGTATCAAATATACGTCTTCCGCATTCGGATAAGAAAAAAATGTCCATCCTGCAACAATATAACCGCCATCTGTTGTCTGTTGAACACACTCCGCCTTTTCATCGTAGATTCCACCATAGGTACGATGCCACAACCGGTTGCCATCCTGGTCGGTCTTTATTAGGAGGATGTCATCGGATTCAGGCAACGGGAAGCCTGTTGTTCCTGCAATGATGAATCCCCCATCGGTGGTTTGTTGAATGCAACGTGCTATATCGTTCAGGCGACCTCCGAGAGTCCTGCTCCACAGCTGATCGCCGTTCTCGTCAGTTTTAATAAGAAGAAAGTCATTGTGCCCTCTGTAGAAGGTAGAAAAACTTGAACCTGCGATGATGTAGCCTCCATCCGAGGTTTGCAAAACGCTATAACCCGCATCAGAATTTCTCCTACCGTAGGTTTGATCCCATTCCAAGTAACCAGATTCATCTGTTTTAATCAGATAAACATCGTAAACCATTTCTTCTGAGAAAGTCATTCCTGCGATGATGTAGCCGCCATCGCTGGTTTGCTGTACACTGTAGCCATAATCATTATTCATGCCACCAAATGACCGACTCCACAGCTCGTTACCAGTTTCATCAGTCTTTATAAGAAGAACATCCAATTCATCCGATATAGAAAGTTTTGTCTTACCCGTAATAATATACCCTCCATCAGAGGTCTGCTGAACGAAACGGCCTTGATCGAAATTATTACCGAAGGACTGTGTCCAGAGTGCATTACCTGACTCGTCGGTTTTTATCAAGTCGAAGTTCGAACTAGATTTTCCAGCAACGATTAAGCCCCCTTCAATGGTCTGCTGGACACAGTAGCCGAAATCACTGCCGTCGCCACCGAATGTCTTGGCCCAGAGTATATCGGGCGGCTGCGCATTCGTGATACATACACTAATTAGTGTGATTAGAATAACAGATATATTTCGCACTTTTACCTCCATTAGTAAAATAAATCGTCGTTCTTCAATGTAATCAATTATTGTGTAAATGTCAATGTATTTTTGTTACAGATAAAAAAAATATCATTCACACCAACTTTCCACCACCATCCCCCCAAAAAACTCTTGATCTTGAGATGGATGAGTTATTTTTAGGGAATTCTATGTAGGGGCGACCCTCCGTGGTCGCCCAGGGCAGGCACAGAGGCCTGCCCCTACAAGCCAAACGCCAACCGCTAACAGCCAACAGCCAATAGCCGCAGGAGTTCTTCATGGAACAGTCGTCCACCGGTCTGATCTTAGCCATCTACATCCTCTACCTCTGCGTCCTGCTGACCGTTGGATTCCTGACCCGCAAACGCACTAAAACCGTCGCTGATTATTTCCTCGGCGGTCGTAAAGTCGGTCCCTGGTTGACGGCGGTATCGTCCACTGCTTCGTCGGAATCTGGCTGGATCGTGCTGGGAGCCACCGGTCTGGTGTACGCCAACGGGCTGTCGGCGTGGTGGTTCATGCCGGGCTGTCTGGCGGGTTACCTGGTCAACTGGTTCTTCCTGGCGGGTAAGATGCGCCAGCATTCCAAGGATAACAATTCCATCACTGTGCCGGATTACATCAGTTACAGTTTTGGCGACCGGATGCATCTGCTGCGTTCGGTGGCTGTGTTGATTATCTTCTTTTCGATGCTGGGTTATGTGGCGGCGCAGTTCACTGCGTCCGGTAAAGCCTTCGAAGCGATCTTCGGCTGGCCATACGCGACAGGTGTGCTGCTGGGCGCGGTCATCATCATCATTTACACGCTGATGGGCGGTTACTTCGCCGTCGTCTGGACGGATCTGATTCAGGGATTGTTGATGGCCTTCGGTCTGATCATCATGCCGGTGATCGCCTTTTTCGCCGTCGGTGGCGTGGAATCGGTCGCCGCGGCAGCGCCCAACCCGGAATTCTTCAAATGGGGCGG
>JAHJDJ010000380.1 GCA_018812585.1 bacterium | reverse complement strand
CTTTCGACTCGAGCTTTCGCTTCGTTGCAGGGCGCGCTCAGAGACGCCGACCGGCACAATCCCCGGCGGCAAAGCCAGACATTTTTGAGAAGCGCCAATCAACACGTCGATGCGATTGGTTTTCATGCTGAGCGGGACGCCGCCAATGGTGCCCACCGCGTCAATAACCAACAGGATGTTGGGATAATCCACCAGAAGATCAGCGATGGGATCAATGACATTAAGCATCCCAGTGGAGGTTTCTCCATGAACCATTACCAGTGTGTCAGGATGATGCTTTTCGATCATCCGCTGGACAGCCTGCGGGTCAAAAATCTCTCCCAAGTCAGCATGCAAGTGACAAACTGAAAGTCCGGAGGCTCTGGCAGCCCACGCCCAGCGTTCCCCGAAAGCCCCATTGGAAAGCACCAGGAGCTTTTCGACAACCACGTTATGCAGCGTTGCTTCCAGTGCTGCTGAGACGCTGCAGGTGAAAGGAAAAACGGAGCCATTCGTATCGAATAATAGATTCAAACCCCGCTTCAATTCCTTTGCTAAGGCTTTAAACTCCGAGGTATGGTGTCCGAAAATCGGCGAGGCTAATTGCGCCAGAACTTCAGGCGATACAGCCGTTGGGCCGGTGAGGAAATTCTTCATGGGTGAACACGGATGGCATTAAAGGTGGTAAATTTTACAGAAGATACGAACAGAGGGGATGAATTCAAAACTATTTAAGCATTTCCCCCAGAATATCTTTGCTGGCTTCCACTTCGGCTTTCAGTTCCTCTTCGCATTCACTCAGAGAATCTTCGGTGATTCCTAAAGTTTCCCAGACGATAGGAGCGACCTTAGGGATGAAATTACCTCCACCTGATCCGATGCGGAACTTCCTGACCAGGCGATCGGAAATAATGATCAAAGCAACCTGTTTGGCGTTTTCCGATTCAGGATCGAATTTATGATGCTGGGCAATGATGTCCACAAACTTTTGAGGTAGCTGCCACTGTCCAGCAATGTGTGCGCCAACTTCAGCATGTGAGGTCCCTAATAATTCCATTTCAGCACGGTAGATGGATACTTTATTCTCACTGGAAAATTTCAGCGCCGCGTAAAATTCATCGTTGAAATATTTATCCAGAATAACTTTCCCGATATCATGGGTGATGCCGCCGATAAAAGCTTCTTCCTGGCTGCCAAGCCCCAATCGCTTTTCCAGGTAACGAGCAGCAGTTCCGCATCCTATAGAATGCAACCAGAACGCGGCTCGGTCAAATCCCCCCTCTTTATCGACATCAGAAAGTGACTTGAAGATAGAAATAGAGATGACGATGTTCTTCAGGTTGCTGGAACCCAACAGTACAACAGCTTGATGCACGGAATCAATGGAGCGGGATAACCCGTAGAACGACGAATTGACTAAACGTAATACTTTCATGCTGATAGCAGGATCAGACTCGACAACTTTGGAGATGTCCTTAATCTGAAGGTTGGGATCCCGCATCAATCTCATCAGCTTCAGAAACACGGAAGGCAAGGTCGGCAAATCACTGATGGACTGCAATTCTACTAAGATTCGGTTGCGTGTTTCTATAGACACAGTTTCTCCCACTGGAGGTAGAATTCTATCGAATGATAGGTAATATCAACAATATCCACTATTAATCAGAAAAAGTCAAGCAATTTCTTTATTGTCAGGGGGTATACTCGCGCCAGCGCCGCTGGATACCGATTACCAGGCCGAGGGATAACATCACAGTCCAGAGGAACGATCCACCGTAGCTTAAGAGTGGCAGAGGCAGCCCGGTTACCGGCATTAAACCTACCGTCATTCCGACGTTGATAAATACATGAAATGCCAGCATACTGCTGACACCGGCGCAGACCATGGCGCTGTATTTTCCTTTCGCTATTAATGCGGCCCTGAAGCCTCGCAGAATCAAAATCATAAAAAGCAGCATGGCAAAAGACGCCCCAATAAATCCTAACTCTTCACCAACCACAGAGAAGATGAAGTCAGTATGCTGCTCCGGCAGGAACTTTAACTGCGTCTGACTTCCTTGCGTCAACCCCTTCCCTGTCAACCCGCCGGAACCAATCGCAACCTTCGATTGAATCACCTGATAGCCCGACCCCCGGGGATCGGCTTCAGGCTGCAGGAAGGAAACCAGCCGGCTTTTCTGATAAGGTTTCAACTGATCCCACAGTTTCGGCGTCCCAAGGCTGATACCGAGGTTAAGTATCACCAGGATGAAAATCATACTGAAACGAAACCGCAGGCGCCAGGTCACGATCATCAACAAGATGAGATAGGCAACCATCAACACGGTGTCTAGAGAGGCTAACGCAGCGAACAGGGGGCTCACCAACACGATAAGATAGGCTAAAGGCGTCCCGGCAACGATCAGCAGTGACAGCCCTAATGCTGCGAAAACCATCGACGTCCCCAGGTCAGGTTGAACTAAGACCAATCCCAGGGGAACCGCCGTCAGAGCCAAAGCCCGCAAGAGATGCGTTAGTTTTACCGGGTTGAATTTCTTATCGGAGGCGAGGCGAGCGAACGCCAATATAAAGGCGATCTTGGCCGGTTCTGAAGGCTGAACGTTAAGGAACCCAAGATCAATCCAGCGCGCGGCGCCCTTAGCAGGATCACTTAAGAAAAACACGCTCAGAAGCAATAGACAGCCAATTATATAAAATATATAAGCGAGAGCATAATGCACGCGCGGCGACAAACTGGCCGTTAGTATCAAGATGATGGTGCCCACAATTGACCAGATGATTTGCCGCTGCAATAGTAATGACATTTCGCCGCTGTCAGTCACCGTAGCCGCCCAGAGAACCACAAAGCCAAATCCGATCAACAGAAACGTTACCGCGATCAGCCAGGGATCCAGGTTTTTTATATCCAGAAATTTCATTTAATCCTGGTTATTCAATTCCGCTATTGGTTCAGCTTGCAGTAATTCAGGCTCCTTGATGATTTCCAGGTACTTGCTCATCAGTTTCACCGCAATCGGGGCGGCGTGGGTCGATCCGAAACCAATATTTTCCAGCACGACAGCCACCGCTATTTTAGGATCGTTAAATGGCGCAAAACCGATAAACAGAGCATGATCTTCACCGTGCGGATTCTGTGCCGTACCGGTCTTTCCAGCCATCTGCCACCGCCTGCTGCGCTGCCAATACGCAGTACCATCTTCTGAATTCAGCACCTGGAACATACCCTGCCTTAAAATCAGAAAAGTCTCACTTTTGATCGGCACACGCGCAGTTTCAGGGTAATACCGGTCTATTATACCTTCACTGCTCTGCAGGTACTTATACACATGTGGTTTACATTTAATTCCACTGGTTGCCAAGATGCCGCAATATTGCACTAACTGAAGCGGCGTCGCCAGTGATTCTCCTTGACCGATGGCAATGTTCAACGCTAATCCGACTGACCATTTACCCACGCCGTAACGACGGTCAAGGTATTTTGAGTCTGGGATGAGGCCGCTGATTTCATTCTCGATATCGATGCCCGTCGGCACACCAAATCCGAAAATGCGCATATATTTAGCCAGCAGGTCGACGCCTAATTTATGTCCCAGTTTATAGTAAAACGCGTCGCAGGATTGTGCGATTGACTCGGTCACTGATATGTCCCCGTGACCGTCCCGCTTAAAACAGTTATAGATTCTTCCCAAACGATAACTCCCGGTACAGTAATAGTGGTCGCTCTCCTTGACCAATCCCTCTTCCAGAGCTGCAGCCAGAGTGCACATTTTGAAGGTTGATGCCAGAGGATAGCCGCTCTGAGTTGCGCGGTGCAACAAGGGAACACCAGGATCATCCTGGAGCATCTGCCAGTCAGTGCTACGCAGGACGCCAGAAAACAGTTCAGGATCATACTTGGGCGATGATGCAATTGCCAGAATTTCGCCGTTATTGGGATCCAGAGCAACGACCGCGCCGCGCTTATTCGCCAATAATTCCTCAGCCAGCTTTTGCAGTTCCAGATCCAGAGTCAGGAAAAAACGGCCGCTGCTGGCGGGGGGGATATATTTATCCTCCAATTCACCCGTAATCTGTCCCAAGGCATTTACAATTAAATAGCGATACCCCTTATGCCCCGCCAAAAGATCTTCATAGCGCTGTTCAACGCCGCTTTTACCAACGATATCACCCGTCTTGCGATTGGGAAAGCGTTGAATTTCCGATTCGGAAATCTCCCCGATATAACCCAGAGTGTGAGGCGCCACCGGAAGCGGATAAAAGCGTTTGGGATCGAATTGAATATTGACACCGGTCAATTCCAGGCCGCGCGCTCGAATCGAGGCAAAAGTAGCGAAATCGATGTCACGAGCCAGTTTTACGGGCTGATAACTCCGCTTGCCTCGTTGAAAGAGATCTTTATTCAGCTCTTCTTCAGATCTTGTCAGCAGGCTGGCTAAGCGTGTAGTAGTCGCAGGATTTCGGTTGGCTTCGAAAGGGATCAGGGAGAGCGAGTAGGAGGGTCTATTTTCAACAATCACGCGCCCGTTGCGGTCGCAGATCAAACCCCTTCCAGGGATCTCCTCAACCACTCGAATGCTGTTGGCTTCAGACTTTTCCTGATACTCCTCCCGCTCCAGAATTTGGAGGTGGAAGAGGCGGATCCATAGGAGCGCAAACAACAGGACACAGAAACCGGCGAGTATTCGCAATTGCAGCGACATAAGACATCAAACGGCGCTTCGATCAGAAGTTTTTGCGGCAAAAGGCGTTAAAATCCAAATTAATCCCAACGTCCAAGTGTAAAAGACAACTGGCAGAGCCTTAAAGAATAAGAGCTCCCAGAATGAGCCGTTTTCCCAGGGTTGATAGAAATAGAGAAATATGACGTTTCCAATCAGGCTGGCAACAAATAACGAAATCAAGTAGCGTTGTAGTGAGAATCCCAGTTTTCCGGCCCCCATTTGCCCGACAATGAAACCGGCCAGTGCATAAGTCAGTGACCCTACACCAATCATACCGCTGCCCGCAGAATCCAGGATGAGACCGAGCAGAAATCCCCAAATTACGCCGACCAGCGGTCCTCCCGCCAGCGCATGAATGATCAAGAAAATCAGCACGATATCTGGCTTGATGCCGCGTATCGCCAGCAGATTTAATATCGATATCTGCAATACTACAAGCAGAACACCGATGCCGATAGATTTAAGCAGATTCATGGGGATGGTATAATTTCAGGTGAATCCAATACGACAAAAACCTCTTCCAATCTGGTGAAATTGACTGCAGGCTGGATCTCTACCTGCAGGAACAGGCTGGGTTCGTTCTTATCAACCTGGGTAACTTCGCCGACGGCAATGCCGGCGGGGAAAATCCCATCCATACCGGAAGTGATTACCTGTTCACCCAATCTGACTGCCGCTGTGGAAGGAATGTTCTCTAAAAGTAAGTGATACCCACCCTCCCAATAGGTGACGCCATTGGCGCGGCATTTGGTCAAGAGAACGGCGGCTCCCAAGTTTCGATCGATTAATACCTGTACGACTGCGCTGTGATCGCCAACCTGCACCGTCTTCCCCACTAATCCATGATCTGTGATGACTGCCATATCGGTCGTCAGGTTGTCTTCCCGACCAATATCGATCAAAATGGAATTTACTCCGGGCACCGGTTGGCGCGCAATAACCTGGGCCGCTTTGAGGCGAAACCCGCTCTTTTCTCGGAAATCCAATAACCTTTGCAAACGGACGTTTTCGCGCATCGCCTCTTCAGCCGCAATAGAAGCTAAGCGAAGCTGCGTATTCTCAAATCGAAGACGTTCGTTTTCGGAAGCCAGATGCAGTGCGGCAGGGATGACGCTAAACGGTTTGGCGACAAACGCAATAATATCAAAGGCATGCTGCCGCGCGACACTATTAGCTGTAGTTTTATCGGTTGCCATCAAGGCAAAGGAGAGGATTACGGCAAATAGGAGGGCAATCCAAGGTTGAAAAGTCTGGGTTCTGAGCTTCGATACCGGACCTGCCAATGTTATCCCTTCAGTAGGACTCTCTCGTATTTTGAGAAGTCATCCAACACCTTGCCTGTACCACGAACGACACAGGTCAAGGGATCGTCGGCAATATTAATGGGTAGATTGGTCTCTTCGCGCAGGCGGCGATCCAAGCCTTTGAGTAATGCGCCGCCGCCGGTCATGATGATGCCGCGATCGCGAATGTCTGCAGCTAATTCCGGGGGCGTCTTTTCTAAGGACGTCTTCAATGCATCGACCACTGCGCTGACCGGTTCGGCCAGAGCATCGCGAATCTCTTCTGAATTGATCTCGATCGCTTTTGGCACACCGGCAATCAGGTCACGGCCTTTGGCAATCATGGTGATTTCTTCATCCAGAGGCATCGCTGATCCGATGGTGCATTTGATATTTTCAGCAGTTCGGTCACCGATCAGCAGATTATAATTACGCCGCATGAACTGGATGATCGCCTCATCCATCTCATCGCCGCCGATACGGATTGAGGTGTCATTCACGATGCCACCCAAACTGATCACCGCGATTTCAGTCGTCCCGCCGCCGATGTCAACCACCATATTGCCCATCGGTTCCAAAACCGGCAGATCTACGCCCATGGCCGCAGCCATCGGTTCTGCGATGAGATACACCTCGCGCGCGCCGGCCTGCTCTGCGGAATTACGAATGATGCGCTTTTCAGATTTTGTCACGCCGGAGGGGACGCAAACGATTACAACGGGCCTGATGATGCGATTCTTGTGAACTTTCCGTATGAAAGCGCGAATCATGACTTCGGCGATTTCATCATCATCGATAACGCCATCTTTCATGGGACGGACAACCTGGATGTCGCTGTGCGTTTTCCCCATCATGGCGCGGGCTTCGCTACCGATAGCGACTGCTTTGTGATCGGAAGTCCGAATCGCCACAATTGAGGGTTCGCGCACCTGAATACCCTTGCCTTTGACATAGACTAAAGTATTAGCGGTTCCCAGATCGATAGCGATATCGTTGGAAAAGAAGCTTAAAAAGGATAATGGCATGTATTGTCTTCCTAAGGACGGAGTCTAAGAGTTTGTTATTTATTATATCGGTTTGTACACGGCTGAAATTTAATAAGGTTCCGACTTTTTTAGAACCTACCATCATAAGTGAGACGGAGCCCTTCGAAAGATTGCACCGTGCGACAGACACCCGATGAGCATTTCAAACCACCGCGTTCCTGGCCAAAGAAGAGTGTGAGACGGTGATTTTTCAGCATTTCAAACAGTAATTCTGCGCCAATCCAGTTCTCACCCTCGGTGGTATCTTCGCGTCCAGTTTGCTCATAGGATAAATATATACTGCCGAGGGTGGCTTTTGCAAGCGCTACCGCGATTAATTGTTCCGTATAGTCTTCATCATTTTCGCGGTCAGTGACCCACATATTCTCCAGATCCAGGGTGACGCTCCAGAGGTTGCCTAACGTCACAATGAGTTCTTCGCGGAGGCCGGATTTTTCCTGCCAGAATGCCGGATATGCTTCTTCGTTAGCGCCGAATGCCAGCTTTGAGGTTACGTTGGGGTGGGCATACCATTCGGTTTCTCCATAAAAATTCCAATAGGCGGCATCCTCCTGTTTCAATGTCGGGAATGGGTTATTACCAGAGTGTCTGCTGGAGCGGCTGAAGTTCAAATCGACGAAGAGAACCTCGATGGGAGTTGCCGCAAGATTTATTTCAAACCCTACCTGGTCCACCATATCAGGGACGTGGGGATGCTGGGTCAGCAGGGTAGTCGTGATTTCCCGCTCTGCGATTGGCGGCGTCTGGAAGGGATTTTCGATGCCAAAGTTATAGTATTTGTAATTGATCTGCGCCGATACTCCCAAAAGGGTGGTTTCGGCCGATAAGTAGGTTCCGTCGCCAGCTAAGATATCGCCGTCTTCAGGCCGCCGCTGAGCATACTCGCCATATAGCGAGACGGGGCCGACTTTTCCTCCGCTGTAGATGCCGGGGGTGAACCGCTTTTCGTAGGTGACCCCTTCATGATGGACGAGGTTTACACCGACATGCCACTGACGCCAGGGACGGTATTCGAGGCTGATGCCGCCCACCACGTCATTTTGTACGTTGAACCACTCGCGGCTGTGACCGTAGATTGCCTTGGCGCGCAGTTTCTTCGATATGTAGCTGACCTTGCCGCCGCGTAGACTGGTACTGTAGTAGAGATCACGGTTCTCGTAAAGGCTCAGCGCCAGCCCCTTCCCAAATGTCTCGGTCACGTCGCCGGCCCAGACTTCCCATTTTGCGATGGTCCATTGAGCGTAGATTTTGTCATCGATGCGACGCTGGTCTTCCAGGGCGGTGTAATTCAGGTCGTAATCTGAAGCTTCGAGGTCTACCATGCGGATACCCAGCCGAAGACGCTTCCCGACCGGAATTTTCTTGAAATGAACTTCGGCGGTCAACAAACTTTCAAAGTAAGTGCGATCCATCAGGTTATCGGGATATTCCAGGCCACTTTGGGTATTGACCTCTTGACCGGTATCCAACCGAGCTTTAATGCTTCCTTGAAAATCCGCGGCATAAACAGAGGTGATGCTCAGGGAGAAGGTTAAGAGTAATGATAGAAGAAGGAGTACGCCGAACTGTCTTGAGCTATTCATCCCCGCTCTCCAGTTTCAACAGCTCTCTGATCTTTGCTTCCAGAACGACTTCATCACCGTGGGTGTATCCCTGGTGCGTTTCGATGATGCTGCCATCGGAATCGATCAACACCTGATAGGGAAGGGTGCTGCCCTGAAACAGACTCAAGACTTCCTGATCAGGATCCAGCAGAACCTGGAAAGTAAATCCCTTTGAGTTGATATAGGGTCGAACTTTCGACTGCGTTTTAGGGGAATCTTCCGCCACCATGATCAACTGCAAACCGTCTTCGCTGTACTTGTCGTAAAGCGCTTGCAAATGGGGCATTTCGCTTTTGCAGGGCTTGCACCAGGTAGCCCAGAAGTTGAGCAGCAGGAGGCCATCTATATCCAGGTCGCTTAAGGTCAGCAGATCGCCTTCGGTATCTTCCAGAATGAAGTCAGGAGCTTCAGCAGCGAAGGCAGTCAGGGAAAAGAGCAACAGCAGAGTTGCAGTCAATCCGGAGATTACTGTGCGGGTCATTTCTATATCCTTCTTGCAGCGTTTATTTCAGTTTCAGGACTTTTACGGTTTCTGCGAATTCAGCGCCATTCAAAGTAATGACGTAAGGCGCAGAAGGCAGATCCAATCCGAAGTCACTAAAGCCGTCCCAGGTGACTGCGTAAGTCCCCTGAGATTGGAATCCGTTGAAAAGTGTCCGCACTTTTTGACCCATCAGATTGTATACTTCGATGGACACCAGCTCAGAAGAGGCCATCGAGTAGCTGAAATTGGTCGCCGGATTAAAGGGATTCGGGAACGCTGGAGTTAATGTAAATTCATGTGGCTGGAAACTCGGATTAATCGGTTGAACTCCCAATTCGCCAAAATAAGCAGTAAAGGCGATGGTAACGGCTTCGCCGGGGGAGGCAGTCGGATAAATAGACACTGAAACGGTTCCATACATCTGGAGATTAGAGTCCGGCTCCATGAATGTGACCTTGACAGTATCTTCGGTGCCAACGCCGATGGTCGCCTCATGCAGGAGGTAAAAACTGGGGTAGCAGGAAGGGCCTAAACACCAGCTAAAATCCCAATTTCCGATTTGAGAAGGATCGATATCAACCGTGAAGGCTTCCGGCGCTGAGTAGTTGTTTATATACCCATAGATATCAAGTGATACACCCTGAGTTGCCGGCATTACCGGATGTTCGCTGGTGAAAGTAAAGCTTTGCCCGTAACTTAGGCTCGCTGCCATTAGTAAAACCAGAGCCAGTGCAGGGAGCAGAATCAGAGTTTTCCGTTGCATGATCACCTCTTTACTTAAAGTCCTAAAAGTTCGTTAAATTTATCGGCAAGTTGTTCGTACGTAACACCATCTTCGTCACGCAGCACTATTTCACCGGATTGGTCGATGATGATGTTGATGGGAGCCCAGAAGATATTATATTGAGCCGTCACCGTCGAATTATGACCATCGACGACGTCCAGCAGAAGTTTGAAGGTCAAGCCCAATTCCTCTCTCACGAATTGCACGTCTTCGAGGTCGTCATACCACATCGTATTGATGCCCATCACCTGCACTCCATAAGGGAGATAATCCTGGTAGGCCTGCTCGATTTCGGGGAACTCGAGGATGCAATTCACGCATTCCCTGAAGAAGTAAGATAGCAGCACCACCTGGCCTCGATAATTGTGCAGGCTGATCATGTTCCCGAAATCGTCTTCCAGCGTGAAGTCGTAGGCGATATTTCCTTCATCGCTGCCTAACGTGCCCTGTTGAAGATTGAACGTGACAACCGCGGTATCAGATGGATCGATTTCAACCGGTATAAGTGTTGGAACCAAGTTCTTGTATCCATCCAAAAACACCGTAAGTTCACGGATTCCAGATTCTATATCTGTGAAAAGATGCGGCGTAACCTCGTTGGTTGAAATCTGATCGACAATTATAGCGGCGCCAGCGTGTGACGAGGTGACTTCAAGGCTTCCGGGCGGCTTTTTGTTTAAATCGAATTCCAGGGAGTAAAATTCACCTTCTATCACTTCAATGTCGGTTTCAGCAGCATAATATCCAGGAGCTTTGACGAGGATTGTATATTGTCCAATTGGAACATTTTGCAATGTATCTGGGGTGTACTGATTGCTTGTAACTCCATTTAGAAATATCTCACCGCCAATAATCTCAACGCCCGTCGAATCGAAGGCAGCGACAAAAACGGATCCTGTCGGTAAGGTGGCTAATTCTTCAATTTCGCACCCTGTAAACAGGACGAACGTTAATAGTATCAGCAGTGTCAACAGTGTGTATTTCAGTGTCACGATAGTTTACCTTCGTCTTTGCGCATTTTTTATCATAGATAATACGAAGAGAACCTGAATTACGTTAGCTTAATGGCGAAAATGCCGTTCTCCGGTGAAGACCATGGCCACATTGAGCCGGTCGCACGCGTTGATGACCTCCTGATCGCGTACTGATCCACCCGGCTGAATGATCGCCGTTGCGCCCGCAGCGATAGCCGCTTCCGCTCCGTCAGCGAAGGGGAAAAATGCATCTGACCCGACCACGGAAGGCTTTAATTGAGTGCCGTATTTCTTTGACCGCGCCACCGCCAGT
>JAHJDJ010000379.1 GCA_018812585.1 bacterium | reverse complement strand
TCAAGTCCGGCATGACAGCACCTTTGGTGCTGGTGAAATAAACGCGCGCGGTCATTGCGAGGAAGTTTGACGACTTGTCGGCAAACGACGAAGCAATCTTCGCGCCCTATCGCGAACGCAAATCCTTTTAATCCGTGTAATCCGTGCAATCCGTGGTCGAGACAAATAAAACCCTATTAAGCCTGGCTGATACCCCATGCGCACCCTGATTTTATTACTAACCATCCCCACCCTCCTCTTCGCCCAGGAGTTCACCTTCCGGCAGGAGTTTGATACCATTCCGGTTGAGATTGACGGTTGGCAGCCGTTTGCGCCTTGGATGGGTGGATATGCATTCTCATATCCTAGTTTCTCAGATATTGACGCAGACAACGACTTGGACCTGTTCGTGGGCGACCAACCTGGATTGGTTTCATATTATACAAACATTGGGAACTCCTTGTCTGCTGACTATCAATTCGCTACCTATTCATATAACGATATAAACTTATCTCCTTTACCTTTTGGTGGATACACGGCACCCAGATTATGTGATATTGATAATGATGACGATAATGATCTGTTTATGGGTGATTTTGCGGGATTGGTACACTATTGGAAAAATATCGGGATACCATCGAATCCAGATTTTCAGTTAGTTACGGATACTCTTGAAGGCATTGATATAAACGGCCTTAGCAAGATGGATTTTGTTGATCTGGATTCAGATGAAGATTTTGATCTTTTCATTGGTGATTATTTCGGATTTCTTTGGTATTTCCAGAATGATGGAACTGCGCAGACTTACAATTTTTCCAATATCCCAATTCATTTTGAAGGAATCGATGTTGGAGGATTTGCATGTCCCAGATTTGTAGATATTGATAACGATGATGATTGTGATCTATTTATCGGTGAAGAGGATGGCAAAATTTGGTTTTACGAAAATGTTGGGACACCCTCAAGTTACAATTTTGAGTATAGAACCGGTTACTACAACAGTATAGATGTCGGTGAAGATGCCTCTCCCGAATTTGCTGACATTGATGGTGATGGAGATTATGATCTGTTTGTAGGACGGGGGGGGGGAGTCTATGCAACTTCTTACAGCATTGGAGATGTATACTATTACGAGAATACCGGTACACCTCAAAATGCCCAATGGCAGTTGATTACCAAGAATTATTTATCACTGGATGAAGGACAGCGCGCTGTAATCACATCAACCGACATTGATTCAGATCAGGATGCGGACCTGTTTTTAGGTAATTGGGGCACCATGTTGACTTACATCGAGAATATTGGAAACGAGCAAGATCCCTTTTTCAGCTGGGTAACGAGTAGTTATCAGGGGATATCGGTGAATAGCTGCAATCCGCGCTTCGCCGATATTGATAATGACCAGGATCCTGATCTTTTTATCGGGGAGGGAGTGATTCCTAATCCACCCTATCCCGGTTTGCATCTATTCCAGAATACTGGTACACCGCAGACGGCAATTTATTCATTAATCACAACTGATTTGATTCCAGGGAATTATCATGCAGCAATTCGCCCGACATTAGCAGATATAAATGGAGACGACGATATCGATGTTTTTCTTTGTGATAATGATGGAATATTTTATTACTGTGAGAATATTGGAACACCCGATGCACCAAGATTTTCTAATCCACAGCCAAATTGGCAAGGGATAAGCGCACCTGGAGGAAAATTTTCAGTATTCCATGATCTCGACGGGGATTTAGATTTAGACCTCATCTTTGCGAAAGGATATTACGGGGATACTTTTGTGGTATTTTATCGAAATATTGGTTCTCCAGAGAGTCCGGTAATATCAGCGCCACCTGACACGCTGATTAGGATTCAAAATCCTGGCATTGTTTTTTCAGGGATTGATATTATTGACATTGATAGCGATGGAGACGGTGATTTCTTTATCGAGTCAGCCTACAATGGCGGTATCCTTTTCTTCCGCAACACTACTGGAGACACCTCCGCCGTTCAGCCCCGCCTCAGTTTAGATCCACTTCACGGCATCCACTTCACCTTAGGTCCCAATCCTGCCAATCCCGTCACCTGGATCAGTTACAACCTCCCCTATCCGCAAAAAGCAGAGATTGCGGTATATAATCTCCTCGGCCAGAAAGTCGCTACCTTAGCCTCCGGTTTGCAGATGCCAGGATCGCATAGGATTCCATGGATTGCGGACGATGTTGCTTCGGGGGTCTATTGGGTGAGGATGGAGGTGGATTTGAGGGTAGAGGCGAAGAGAGTTGTCGTCACGAAGTGACGATTCGTAGGTCGGGGGTTCTTCCCCCGACAAGACTGGCGCAGACAGGCTTTCATCTAAAGATTTTCACACGTGAAAATCTGCGGGGGGAAGCACCCCCCGCCTACATGTAAACAAGTTCTCAGTCGTTTAAACGACTTGACGCGAAATTCGGGCCTCCGATTTTAATCGGGGGTCAAATGGGTTTGCAGATGCCGGGGCAAAAGACCCCTCATCTGGGATGCGGCGAATTACTCTTCCGGGCAGTATTTTATCAGAATGGAGGCCTTTGGAGCGGGTCGGCACAAGACCGACCCCTACGCGGTAGTGGAAAGAGTGGTGGTGGTGAAATGACCCAACCACATCGTCGCAGACCATGTCATCCCGGACGTCGACGGCTTTAGCCGGAGACTCCGATCCGGGATCTAGAGGAGAAATCTGATAATACACGGTCATTGCGAGGAAAAGCGCAGACTTAGTCTAAGCGATCCGAAGCAATCTTCGCGCCCTATCGCAAGTGTTAAAACCCTGGAGATTGGAAAAAGTAACAATGGCGAAGGAACAACAGCCCCTTTCTGGTAACAGCTCATGAAGGTTTCAGGTTTTACCATCGTTCGTAACGCGGTGAAGTTCGGCTATCCAGCTAAGGAATCCATCCTGTCGATTCTCCCCATCGTGGATGAATTTATCGTCGCGGTTGGGAATTCTGACGACGATACGCTGCAATTGATTGAATCGATTGATTCTGATAAGATCAGAATCGTCCGCAGCATCTGGGATGGCAGCTTACGCGAGCACGGACGAGTCCTCGCTGTTGAAACCAACAAGGCATTCGACCTGATCGGCAGTGATACGGATTGGGCGTTTTATCTGCAGGCAGATGAAGTGGTGCACGAAAAATACCACGCACCTATCGTCGCCGGAATGAAGGCCTGGTTAAACAATCCCCAGGTTGAAGGCCTCCTGTTCGATTATAAGCATTTTTATGGCGCCTACGATTACATCGGAGACGCGCGCCGCTGGTATCGAAAAGAGATTCGCATTATTCGCAACGACAAATCGATTCGATCCTATAAAGATGCGCAGGGATTCCGTAAGGACGGCAGAAAACTGCGGGTAAAACCTGTTAAAGCAGAGATTTATCATTACGGCTGGATAAAGCATCCCCGCGTGATGCAGGAAAAAATGCGGCATTTTCATCGCTTCTGGCACGATGATAAATGGATCGAAGAAGCGCTCGGCAAGGGGGAACTTTTCGATTATTCCCAAATCGATTCATTGCGGAAATTTGACGGGACTCACCCTGAGGTCATGGAGGAGCGCATTTATAATCTCAACTGGGATATCGATTTCAATCCAGCAGAGAAAAAGCTATCCTTCAAGAACCGCTTGCTTTACTGGATCGAACAGGCCACGGGGAAGCGTTTAGGAGAATACCGAAATTACCGAATCATATAGACCTATTTTGCAACAAAATTTACATAATCCTTGCTTTAGCTTGAGGAAAATTGTATATTTACTTTTTACCTGAAATTGTCATTCTTGGCGCCCAACAGGGTTGTTTAAATTTCTGGAGTAAAATTACCCATGATGCAGCAAATGCGCCAGAGCATGAAAGTGATCCTCTGGATCCTGGTTCTGGCCTTCATCGCAACAATCGTATTCTCCTGGGGTATGGGAGGTTTCGAAGGCAGCGGACCGAAACAGGGTGTAGTTGCCAATATCAACGGTCAGGAAATATCCCTGGATCTGTTTGAAGAGACATTCCAGCAGCGCTATCAGTACGAACAGAGCCAACAGGAAGAAGACCTGAACGAGTATCAGGCGCGTAACATTCGCACCCAAATCTGGGATGAAATGGTACGCGATATCCTGGTGCAGCAGGAAGTAAAAAAATTAGGGATTAAAGTATCCGATAAGGAGATCGCCTACCTGGTGCAGAACAGCCCCCCAGTCTGGATTCAGCAAGCAGAGGTTTTCCAGACTGACAGTCTGTTTGATATGGCTAAATACCAGGATTTCCTGCGCAATCCTGCCGCCGCCCGCGATCTGATGATGATTGAAGAAAACTATCGTCAGTCCCTTCCCAGTCAGAAGTTCCTGAATTATATCCTCGCACTCGTTACGGTCACCGACCAGGAAACCTGGCAGAAATATGTCGATGACAATCTCAAAGCCAAGGCCAAATTCGTGACTTTCCGTACGGATGCTGTTGAAGTGGATTCCAGTATTGTCACTGATAAAATGATCTCGGATTACTACTTCGCCCACCGTGAAGAGTACCTCGAACCGGAAAAAAGGCGTATCGCTTATGTGCTGTTCTCCGAAGAACCCTCCGCCAAAGATTCGGCGGCTGTCTATGAATTAGCTGAAGAGTTGATGCAGCGCCTCAAAGAGGGCGATGATTTCGCCAAGCTCGCGTTGGAATTTTCAGATGACCGTTCCGGCGAAAATGGCGGAGAGTTAGGCTGGTTCGAACGCGGACGCATGGTCCCTGAATTTGAAGAAGTTGCCTTCGCCTCGAAAAAAGGTGATGTGGTGGGCCCCATCCAGTCCAAATTCGGGTATCACATCATCAAAGTGACCGGCAAGAAAACGGAAGACGGCATGGAAAAAGTCGAGGCCAGCCACATTCTGCTGAAGGTGGAGCCTTCCATGGATACCAAGGATGAGCTTCGAAATGCTGTTGCCGGGTTGACAGATGAAATCCAGAATAAAACCAGTTTCCACGATGCAGCCGAAATCTTCGGCGTCAACGTCGATACCACCGCCTATTTCGAAAAGAGTGACTATATCCCGGGATTAGGACGCTTACCAGCGGCTGTTGATTACGTGTTCAAGCGGCCCCTGGGAGATGTCGGTCCCACCTACACCGTGCGTGAAGGCATGATCATCTTCAAAATTCTGGATATGAAAAAAGAAAGGACCAAAACGGTCGATGAAGTCCGGGATACCATCGTGCAGGCGCTGTTGGAACAGCACAAACTGGGAACTGCCAAAGCAAATGCCGCAGAATTCTTTTCCCAGTTGCCTGACGCAGCCGCTTTTGAGACTCTCGCTGAAGAGCGGAAATTGACAGTCGAAGAAACCGAGAACCCATTCGCTTTCGCACAATACATCCGCGGTATCGGCCGCGATTATGAGTTCAATACTGCCGCGCTGAACCTCGAAGTAGGCGAAGTCGGCGGACCGGTCAAGGGACAATATGGTTACTACGTCATGAAGGTGACAGAAAAAACCAGCGTTGACTCAACGAAATACCTTGCCAAGAAGGACGAAATCCGCAGCCAGATCTTGAACCAGAAGCAAAACGAATACTTCACGCAATGGCTGGTATCCGCTACAGAAAAAGCCAACATAAAGGATTTCCGCTACTTGTACTACCGGGATTATTAATCCTGACACTAACTGCTTGAATAAAGCCGTGAGTCTGCACTCACGGCTTTTTTTGGGGGTAGAGCGGGAGCTTGCCCCGGAAAAATGTAGGTGGCCCGGACAGCAATATGTAGGGTGGACTAAGCGCAGCGCAGTCCACCAATAGAGCCCCCTCTCTCCGGGGCGTCATGGCCGCGCCTTGACGCGGGGTGGGCGGCCCGGCTTACTCGCCCAGCTTAGGTTTATTATATATCATCGTGCCGTCAACTCCCTGAACTCGACGAAGGTGTTGTAGGTCGGATTCTCCTCCCGAAGGGACGCCTTAGCGGAATCCGACGAAAGCAGATAAAACACGGTCATTGTCCCGACGCGTCGGGATGCCTATGGTGCGTGGAAAAGCACTGACGGACAAGCTCCGCAGTCAACAAGGGGTTGTAACCCCTTGCCCCTCATCACCATAGCCCCCTCTCTCCGGGGCGTCATGGCCGCGCCTTGACGCGGGGCGGGCGGCCCGGCTTACTCGCCTAGCCAAGTTTATTATATATTAACGCACGTAGTCTACAAATAAAAAACAGTTCCGTAGGAATACCTATGGTAGAATCCCCGTGGAAAAGGTTTATAGCTCGAGAATTCCATTCCCAAGTTTCGCCGCCTGTCAAGAATGCCTGACCTCCAGTTCCATGTGAATTGCCGGTACTGGTTCGCTAATTAGCAAAAATGGCATTTATACAAGCGTGACGAAATTTCATAATAAAAAAAATCGATTTCTCTTTAATTCTACAGCCTGATAGCGTATCTTATAGATCAGGTTATATATTTCACATTGGAGAATCCTCATTCTGCTGTTAAGTCAGTGGAATTCAAACTGCCGATTGGGTTTTAATCGGTCCACCCAGTAATACACTATAAACCCTCAATTACTGGATGCAGGGGCAGCTCGATAGCAACAACTACCAGGAAAAACAGACTATAATCAGTGACTTCCTATCCTGCTGTAATTCAGCCGGGAGGGAATCTATCTACAGCGGAAATATCAATCATACGATGAACCGCTTAGTATAAGCTATTACAGGTGTGCTATGAAACAGATTTCAACTTTGATCTGCCTTAGCCTTCTCATGACGGCGGCAGCTTTCGGGCAAACCACAATTCCGGCGGGACCCGTCAGTGGTAATTGGGACGTTGCCGGGTCGCCTTATCTGATCCAAGGTGAAATTCAGATAGATGCAGGCGCAAGTCTGCAGATTGACGCAGGCGTCGAAGTCATCTTTGCAGGACACTATAAATTCCTCGTCCAGGGGATATTGACAGCTGACGGAACAGCCGAGGATTCTATTCGGTTCACTGCGGCTGACCCGCAGATTGGATGGCATGGACTGCGATTTGTCAGCGCCCAGAATGGAAGCCAACTGACATATTGCATCATCGAAGATGGTATCGCTTCCGGAGAACAGCAGGATAATTCCGGCGGCGGAGTTTACTGTTTCATCTCGCACCCGGTCTTCGCAGACTGTTCCATCAGAAACAACACCGCGGGCTTCGGAGGCGGTGGGATCTACATGCACGAGAATTCAGCGCCGGTTTTCACCGACTGCGATGTCATCGATAATTACTCAGGCGATAGCGGTGGTGGGATCACAATTACCGTCAACAGCGCGCCAACTCTGGATGGCTGTCTCATCGCTGATAACAGTGCCGGTCGCTGTGGAGGAGGCGTCGCGATTGGCTGGGACAGCGAACCGCTCCTTACCGGATGTACGATTGCTGGTAATACTTCAATCTACTTCGGAGGCGGCATCGACTGCGACTATTCGGATCCCATAATAACCGGCTGTATGATCACCAATAACAGTACGGGCGTCCTGGGAGGCGGTATCGATGCAGACTATTCCGACCCCGTGATCGAATACAGCGCCATCCATTCCAACAGCAGTGGATTGAACAGCGGTGGATTTGATTTCTGGTACTGCAATCCTGTCATCAATCGCTGCGTTATTTCGGGAAATACGACGCTGTCGTACGGCGGAGCTGGTTCGGCCTGGTTTACAGATCTAACTTTGATCAATTCCATTGTGGACCACAATGGCGGCAACAACGCGATATACCTGAACAACAACACAGCCTCAACGCTGTCCTACAATGATTTCTACCTGAACAGCGGTAATAATGTTGTGGGAAATATCGTGCCTGCTGGTTTCGGTATCCTTTCCACAGTGAATGCTAATGACGATTCCTGCGACGCTTATCATAACATATTCCTTGATCCGATATTCGCCGCTTATAATAACCAGGATTTCCGTGTTCTCTGGGCATCGCCCTGCATTGATGCCGGCAATCCAGACGCGCAGTATGATGATGCGGATGGGACTATAGCAGATATGGGCCGCTATTATTTCGATCAATCGAAACCGGTCAATGCCATGCTGCTGCCGGTAAATCCGCCGATTAACATTCCTTCGAGCGGAGGTTCCATCAATTATACGGTCTGGCTGACCAACGTTACCGCAACGTCACAGAGTATCTCAGCCTGGTTCGATCTCACTCTGCCGGATGGAACAACGACCAACCCAATCTTAGGCCCGGCGCCCTTGACACTGCCCGGCAACTTCGCCATCAGCCGCACCAGAATCCAGAACATCAGCGGCGCTTATCCAGATGGTATCATTCAATTCAATGTCAGAGCTCTGGCGGGTTTGGATACCTCCTCAGATAGTTTCCCATTCACTAAGGGAGCTGCTGCACAGGCAGGTGGTTGGGAAGCGACGGCTATTTCTGGTGAAGAGGCTGTTCTCCCCTCTGAATATAGCTTGCATCAAAATTACCCCAATCCCTTTAATCCCGTCACCACCATCAGCTACCAATTGCCGAATGCTGCACAGATTTCGTTAAAAGTCTACGACATTGCAGGACGCGAAGTTGCAGAGTTGGTTAATGGCTATCAAGCGGCTGGCGCGTACGAGATGCTTTTCGACGCCTCTGGTTTAGCATCAGGGTCCTATATCTACCGTTTGAAGACGACTGATTTCAGCGTCAGCCGACAGATGGTTCTGATCAAGTAATTTCCCTATCAATCAAAAACGAAAACGCATCCAGATCATTTGGATGCGTTTTTGTTGTTTAAACAAATCTGCAGGATTTGTCATACCGGACTTGCCTGTGCCTATGGTAATCCGGTATCCAGAGCACGATCTTGATAAACACGGTCATTGCGAGCGAAGCGAAGCAATCTTCGCGACCGTTGCTTAATGCTAATTACGCCATCAAAGCATATCGGTTAATTCTTTCCAATCAGGATTCATGGCATTGATCAAGTCAATCTTTTTCTGCCTTGATCCTCCTTTTAACTGTTTTTCACGCCTGATTGCGGTCTCAGGATCGTCGAATAGTTCAAAATAAACAAGCTTGTTAGCATTGTAGCGTTTCACCCAACTATCGCCAAGATCTTGCTTATGTTCTGCGAGACGGCGTAGCAGATTATTAATAACTCCTGTATAAAGCGCAGTATTGCGCTTTGCTGTCAGGATGTAAACGTAAAATGTATTATCGTGCATATAAACGATCGCGTTAGGTAGCGAAGATCACTTTGTCGTCCGCCGATAAGTCGTCGAACTTCCTCGTGATGACACTGAAACAACATCAACCGTCACAATATACAGAAAATAAATGGCGTTGTCAAGTGACGGGGAGCAATTAGATGAATTTTGGTATTGACGGGATTGCGTTCCTCATTATGTCATCACAAGGAATCCGGCTTTTGACGGATGACGACGTGATCTCATTCAACAAAAGTAATTTTCATAATTCGATAATTCTTGACAGATAAGGAGGGTCTCAGAAGAGGTTTCAGACCGACATTTGAGGAGCAAAAAGAGGCATTAGATAGAGAAATCACAAATGTAAAATAATAGAGTGACAAATCTGTCGTTTTTCGTCAATTATGACAGATTTGTCGTCGATTTACGCCATATTTGTCATCTCATAAAAGTGATCTCTATCTATCTATGAATATTGATATTAGACCGACATTTCAAGGAGTTATCCACATCCTGATGACAGATTTGCCGAAGTGTATGACAGATTTGTCTATTCATCGGCTATTTCTTCGATTACAATGCATATTTTACCCCTTCCAACGTCCCCGATAACTCCTCGATTTGGACGCCAATCAATGGATTTCGTGGGATCAAGAGTTGCTTTAACCTAACGGC
>JAHJDJ010000378.1 GCA_018812585.1 bacterium | reverse complement strand
AATCGTCGAACTTCCTCGCAATGACCGTGTCGGTCACCTCACCACCGCCACCTTCTGCACTGCCTCTCCGAGGGGAGTGGACAACCGCAGAAAGTAGATGCCGGACGCGAGACCATCGGTAGATAATGGCGTACTAAACGCCCCCGCCTGCTGGTGGAAAAAGGAGGTGGATGATAGCTGTCTGCCTAAGACATTATAAATTTCGATGGACACCTCTCCTGGGATGGAAAGGGTGTAGTGGATGGTCTGGTTGGAGACGGAGAGAAAGGGATTGCCAGGTTGATATTGCTGATCCGGTGGCCAAGACGGTCCCCCAATGCTGCCATCAGCGTTGACATGTTTAGCGTATAAATCCTTTTCAAAGCCTTCATCATATTCATGTATCCATACAGTTGTCACGCCTCCTAAATCATCCGGCGTCACTGTCGCATACCGAATTAATTCACCATCCTCTTCGTTAAGTACGGCTAACAGCGTGCCTATATCGACAAATTGCTTATCGCCATTTATATCCAGGGCTTGCACATAAAGGTAATGGGGTAAACGATGAAAGTTATCTACATAAAATTGATAAGTGCAAAAAAGTCGACCGTTATGATACCGGCAATGCAAGTCGCTATGAACAGTGTCAAAGTTAAGACCTTCCACATACGCCATCTCCGCTCCAGGTTCAGTCGGCCAATTTGTGGGCCAGTAGGTATTGCCTTGAATGTCCATTCGCTGTGCATATATACCTACTTCATCCAGGATGAAGGGAAAGCCGGGATAGTATGGGAAGGTCAGGTAAAAGAATCCCGGTTCGCCGGAACAGATGTTCGCCCAGTAATACCAGCTCACATGATCACGGCTCCAAAGGATTTCACCTTCGGGGCTGATACGAAAAACGGTATTATAACTCGGTCCACCCGGATTTGCCTGCAGAATGAAACCGTTCTCACCGTCAGGGATGACTTGATAGAACCACGGTTCAGCACATAGAAAACGTCCACTATCAGGTTCCCAAAGACGATTACCAAGCGAATCAAAACGCTGCATGTATAAAGCACCGGTTGAATAAGGCCAGCGGTTATCTTCCCAGATGACGTAGCACCCGCCCTGATCATCCCCTACCAGGCACGGCCGGTAACCGGATTCGGGTGACGAACTAACGACCATGCCGCTATCGGGCCATACCGGTTCACCTTCCGAATTCAGGCGTTGTAGATATAATCTAGGGCGGATACTAACCAGATCCCAATAAGCTATTACGATATAAGAAGTCCCATTCCCTGCTTGACAGATATCCAATTCAACACTGGTTCCGTTTTCAGGGTAGCGATAGACCGATTGACCGGTATCGCCCCATAATAATTCAGCTCTTGAACTGATCCTTTGTGCCTTGATATAGAGTTCTGGTAAATTAGGAGGTTCGCATTTGGTGGTAAACACGCCTCCTTCACCATCAGGAACGGCAAACCAATAATTCCAATAGTCCGGATCATCTCCCGGCCAGATTCTTTGGGGTTCTGGATATTCCAACCGACCGTAGCGGTCTATGATTTGATATGTTGGCCCAGTGTCTGGGTAATAATGGAAGGCGATAAATGTTCTATCCGCTGAATAGGGGATAGTGTAAGGATGATTTGCATAGGTTTCAGGTCCTACGGCTACGTGTAGGTGTTCTTCCACCGTTGTCGGCCATTGGGCCGAGCTTACGCCGGCCAAGAGGGTTAAACATGCCGCCAGCATGAGTGTCTTTTTAATCGTACGCATGAATAGCTCCTTAATAGACTAGGGGTGGATTCAATTTAGTGAAAAGTTGGGGCAAAGTCAAGTGGGAAATGAGGGGAAGGGTGGAAAAAACCTCCCGCAGGTTTCGCCGTAGGCGTCCCTTCGGGACAAACCCGCAGGAGGTTAAAACAAATCCTCTGGATTTGTCACCCCGGACTCGATCCGGGGTCCAGAGCACGATGCCCTTAAAACTGTACTACTCTAGATTCCGTGTCAAGCACGGAATGACAATCACTGGCGTGATTGTGTTGAGCCCCGGAAGGGGCTTGCATCGCGTGTAGCCCACGCCCTTCTCCCGAAGGGATCCCAATGGGAAGGGCTGGGGGGTATAGTGGCTTTCGCGATAAGTCGCGAAGATTGCTTCGTCGTTCGCCAATTAATCGGCGAACTTCCTCGCAATGACCGTGTATTATCAAAGTTCTGCTCTGGATTCCGTGTCACCATAGGCACAGGCAAGCACGGAATGACAAATCTTGCGGATTTGCGTTGAGCCCCGAAAGGGGGTTGTATCGCGTGTAGCCCACACCCTTCAGTGCTGGGTGGTATAGCGGATGTCGCGATTGGTCGCGAAGATTGCTTCGTCGTTCGCCAATTAATCGGCGAACTTCCTCGCAATGACTGTGTATTATCAGGTTCGCACTGAGACCACTTCAGAGGATTTATTCCGGCACAATTTCAATGATGGTAATTTCCGGGGGCGCTAAAAAGCGGATGGGCGGCCCCCAGCAGCCGGTGCCTCTTGAGACATAGAGGTTTGACCGGTCACTTAGCTTTTTCAATCCGGCGAGATGCGTAAACCAGGGTGCAGTCAGCAGTGAGAAGGGGAATATCTGGCCTTTGTGCGTGTGTCCCGAAAGCATCAGGTCGAACTTACCGACGGTCTCAGTTTTCACTCTTGGGCGGTGACGGAGGAAAAGCACAAATCGCTCCGGCGCGATGTCGCTCAGTAGTCCCACCTCATCAATGTTTTCCACTACTCTGAATCTAACCGCCTCATCATCATCGACCCCCAGAATCGTCAGCCACTCGTTAATCTCCACAGACTCATTCCGCAGCATCCTGAAACCAGCAGCTTCAGTGCACTGAATTGCTCCATCTAATCCCGCATAAAACTCATGGTTACCGGTGATGGCAAATTTTCCAGCCGGTACTTTCAATTTTATCAAGGGTTCATTTGCACCGTTCAGATGGCACATGGAAGCGTCTACGAAATCTCCGGTTGAGACCAGCAGATCGGGATTTTCTTTGGCGATCAGATCAGCCACCTTCTGCTGGTATGAACTACCCATAATTAAACCCATGTGCAGGTCAGAGATTTGTGCGATTTTGAAGCCGCTTGCGCCAGACGGAACTTTGGGCGAGTTAATCGTCAGGCGTTCGATTCTAATGATCTGTGCTTCGAACAAACCATAAACCGAGACGATCAACGCCAGCATCATGGGGATATAGAATTGCTGCTGAGGCGTTAAGGGGGCTACGCGGGTGATAACGAAGTACACGAACCTGATTAGATCGAGGATAAGCGAAGTGGAAAAGAAGAGGAAGAGAATTCCCATCCAGATGAAACTGATCCAGGCCAGCAGGCGTGCCGGTGTGATCCAGCCGATCTGTTCCCAGACTCGAACCAGGATGGGTCCCGATACCATCAATGCGAGGAAGATAATCAGCAGAATTGAGGAGGCGCCGGTCGGGAGCAGCGGTTTTACCTTGAAGAAGAAATAGGTGTGTACTGATCCGTAGATGAGGATGTAGAAGAAAAGAAAGAAGATAAAACTCACTGTCCCTTACCTCGAAGCACAACACCGAACGTAGAGAGGATGATTTTGATGTCCAGGGCGAGGGACATGTTTTCGAGGTAGAAGAGGTCGTAGCGCAGTTTTTCTTTGACGTCGGTTAAGGATTCGTCATACTTGTGCTTGACCTGCGCCCAGCCGGTGATGCCGGGTTTGACGTTCAGGCGTCTTTCGTAGAGTGGTATGGAGGAGCGGAATTCGTCGACGAAGGCGGCACGTTCCGGGCGTGGCCCGACTAAGGCCATGTCACCTTTCAGGACGTTGAAGAATTGCGGGAATTCGTCGATGCGTAACCGCCGGATGATCTTACCCACGCGCGTGATGCGGGGATCTTCTTTGCCAGCCCAAACTGGTCCGGTTTTAGCTTCTGCGTTCTGCATCATGGAGCGGAATTTGAAGAGCGTGAAAACCTTGCCTCCGCGTCCTACTCGCTGCTGTGAATAAAGCACCGGGCCCGGTGAATCCAATTTGATGCAAATACCTATGAAGACGAAGAAGGGGAATCCAATGATCAGCACGACCAGAGCAAACATGATGTCTATAAAACGCTTGAAGGTGCGTTCCCAGGGAGATAGAATATCGGGAAAGACGTCGATTAGGGGAACGCCTCGGACTTGGGCCGTGCGCAGATGGCCGTAAAGGGTTTCAGTCATATCCGGCAGCACTTTCACGCTGATGCGCATGTTTGCCAGACGGGATATTATCCCGGGTATTGTATCGCGTTCCTGGGGTGATGGAGCTAAAATCACCTGCTTGATTTCGCGAGTAGTGATCGTTTCTTCAAGCCGGTTTAGATCGGAGATGACTTTGACACCCAGATATTCATCTGCAGCGCTGCCATTGACGAAACCAAGGATACGAAGCCCCATGTCTGGGGCGCGCTGGGCTTGCTGTAGAAACGTCCTGGCACGTTCATTGAACCCAATGATCAAGGCATTTCGCAAACCGATTCCCTGGCGTAAAAGGCGCTGTTGTGCTCTGCGTATCAGGATGCGTCCCAGAGAACCAAAAAAGATAATGAATCCCCAATAGGACATCAGCACAACGCGGCTGGGAGAGAGCGGTTTGCGCAGGTCGATCGTGACCAGGAAGATGATGAAGACGCCGACCAGAGTGGCTCGGGTGACATTAAAGGCGATATCGACCGTACTCAAACCATACATGGAACGGTACATGCCGCGCAACGCGAAAATAACGACCCAGCCGGTAGATACTACTAACGATGGGACCCAGAGATGGCGAAATTCGGGCGCCACCTGAGGTTCAAAAAACCAGCCGGTTTTATAGCGCAGCAAGTATGATCCGATGTATGCCAGATTAAGGGCTACAAAATCGGTGAACAGCAGAACTAATTTTTCACGCGAGATTTTCACAGGTTGTATTGCTTCTTATAATATTCCTGATACGCTCCACTTTTTACGCGTTCCCACCAAGTTCGATGATCGAGATACCATTGTACCGTATGACGTAAACCTGCGGGGAAATCATATTTCAGTTCCCAGCCTAATTCATTACGAATCTTGGAAGCGTCGATAGCATAGCGGCGATCATGCCCGGGCCGATCTTTGACGTAGGTAATCAGGGATTCAGGCTGGTTTAAGATGGTCAGCAGTTCCTTGACCAGGTCGAGGTTGTGCCATTCGTTTGAACCACCGATGTTATAAACTTCCCCGGTGCGGCCTTTTTCCATTACCAGCCAGATGGCTTTACAGTGATCTTCGACATGCAGCCAATCGCGCACATTCATGCCGTCGCCGTAGACGGGAAGCTGCTTGGCTTCAAGCGCATTGGTGATCATCAGGGGGATCAGTTTTTCAGGGAACTGATAGGGACCATAATTATTCGAACAGCGGGTGATGACGGCATTCAATCCGAATGTATGAATGTAGGCTCGCACCAGCAGATCCGCGCTGGCTTTGGACGCGGAATATGGGCTATTGGGCGCCAGCGGTGTTGTTTCCACGAAATATCCGGTGGCAGGAAGCGATCCGTAGACTTCGTCCGTGGAGATCTGCACAAAACGGTCGACCTTGTATTTCAACGCCATATCCAGCAGCACCTGCGTGCCGAACACGTTGGATTTGAGAAAGATCTCAGGCTCTGTAATGGAACGGTCCACGTGCGATTCTGCGGCGAAATTGATGACGGCGTCGAACTGCTCTGCGGAGAACAGCTCCTCCATGGCAGATCGGTCAGCAATGTCTGCCTTGATAAATCGGTAGTCCGGTTTGTTTACGACGGATTTTAGATTTTCCAGGTTGCCGGCATACGTCAGGCTGTCGACATTGACCACAGAGACGCCGGGGTGGTCATTAAAGACTAAATGAACAAAATTTGATCCGATAAAACCGGCTCCGCCGGTGATTAGAAGTTTCATAAGGGAGATTGCTGCTGATTTTGCCTATAATGTTGAATGAATTGAGTTTAATTTGGGTTCCCTGACGGGTAGAGGAAACTTAGTCCCGGTAATAATAATTCGGGCAATCTACTGTCCAGAGGTGAAGGCTAAATAGTCAAAAATCTTCGGATTGCGAAAAAACTACACAGCGTCGTCATTAACACGCCGATCAGAATAAACACTGGCAGGAAGGGAGTTTCCACCGCTAATTCAGAGGGTAGCTGCAGTTGCAGCAGCCAGGCTATAACACCGGTTAACCAGGTCCCCAGAATCCCGCCTGCTAACCCCAATATCGTTCCCTGCATCCAGATAATCGTATGAATCGTGCGAAGTGTTGCACCCAGCAACTGCATCATGTGGAACGCCTCCTGCTGGGCGTACAGTTTCAAGCGCAGAGCATTCACAGTTACGCCCATTGCCAGCAGCACCACTACCAGCGCTACGACAGCGCCAACCGCAGCCGCCTTCTGCCTGGCCGCGGATAACATTTCCAGTAGATCCCGGTCGTAAATAACGTCATCGATCCCATCCAGGGCCAGTATGTTTTCCGTGACTGCCTGCAGATAGACCGGATTCATGGCTGCGCTGGGGAGTTGAATCTTAAACGATGCCGGCAGCGGGTTTTCATCCAAGACATTGAACAGATCCGGGTCAAATTCTGCAGCGAACTCCTGCGCGGCAGCTTCCCTGGATATATAGGTCACCTGCCAGCGGTCATCCAACGCCAGCAGACCGGTTTTGATTGATTCGTGTTGCTCGGACAGCACACTCAGCGCAATAAAGGCCTGCACTTCGAGCCCTTCTAAAAGGTTATCCGTGGCTTCTTTCAGATTGAAAATAGTATAACAGAAAGTGCTGATAAACAAGACCGCCAAAGTCACAGCCGCAACGCTTACAAAGGTATGCAGTGACGATTTGCGGAGGCCGTTTAAAGCCTCTGAAATAATGAAGTTCAGAGTCATGGCTTTTCGCTCAAGCTTCCATTTTTCAGATAAAGGATGCGGTGAGCAATCCCCTGATAAGGATTGGGAACATGGGTGGCAGCCAGTATGGTCATACCTTCAGAGTTGATACGCTGCAAATGTTCCAGCACTTCAACGCTGGCGTCGAAATCGACATTAGCCAGGGGTTCATCCGCCAGTAAGATGAAGGGTCTGACAACCAGTGCGCGGGCGATGGCTGCCTTTTTCTGTTCACCGGAAGAGAGTTCAGCGGGGTATGACTGCGCTCTATCCTGCAACCCGAATTGGAATAACGCCTTATTCACTTGCAGGTGCATCTCTCTTCGCTTGAATCCGGCAATTTGCAATGGCAAGGCGACATTTTCAAAGATGGTGCGGTCTTTCAGCAGTCTGGCTTCCGGAAAGACAATGCCAATTTTCTGGCGCATCTCGGCCACGTCTGTCAATTTGTCGTTGCGCTGAAATTTATCTTCGATCAATATTTGGCCCGATTTGGGCCGCAGTTCCAGATAGATAGATCGCAAAATGGTCGTTTTGCCTGCGCCGGTGGGACCTACCAGCAGGACGAATTCACCACGCCTGATGGCAAAATTGATGTTACGGATACCTTTGCCGGGGGCATGTTCAAAGCAGACGTTTAGAAACCGAATCATTTCAGGCCGGTCTTAAACTTGTCTTGCAGGCGCTGGAGAACGCCGGGAGGAACCAGCTTGGAGACATCACCACCGAAGCTGGCGACTTCCTTGACTATGGTAGAATTAAGATAGGTATATGCCGCGTGAGGCATCAGAAAGACGGTGATCATGTCGGGGGAAAGTTGACGGTTCATCAGGGCCATCTGAAATTCATATTCAAAATCTGAAATGGCGCGCAGGCCGCGAATCAGGGCGGTAGCGTTATGATCTTTAGCGAAATCAACCATCAGTCCCGGTGAATCGCCTACTTCCACATTGGGAAGATCCTGTATGGAATCGAGGATCATTTCCTTGCGCTCCGCCCAAGAGAATAGAGTCGCCTTCTTAGGATTGACTGCCAGCGCCACAATGACCCGATCAAACATCACCACGGCGCGTTTCAAGACGTCTAAATGACCAAAGGTGATGGGATCAAAGGTGCCGGGATAGATAGCTATTTTAGACTGATGTTGAATGCCAGATGTCATATCAGCAACCTTCCGGACAGAATTTATCCAAGATTATTTCGGTACCTTTCGAAGTGGGTTTGAATGCCAGGCGGTCCATCAGGTGCTGCATGATCAACAGGCCGCGGCCGGAAGCTTTCAGGAGATTTTCATCTTCTGTGGGATCCGGGACCCGTTCGGGTTTGAAGCCTCCGCCCTCATCTCTGACGGATATGCGGATATATTTCTTGCTCAAATAGACTTTAATGAAGACTTTCTTGGATTCATCCGATTGATTGCCGTGTAAAATGGCATTGTTGACCGCTTCAGAGACCGAGATCGCCACATCATCGAGGTCGTCTTTCGGGAATTTTGTCGCCTTTAACAGTTTTTCCACGAAGGAATCAACCTGGGGGAGGTAGTCCTGGCTGCTGGGGATGCTCAGATCTACAAGTTTCTTCAGCGGCATTGGATCACCATTAATGTAATGTCATCCTGCAATCTGGTAGAGCCGGTATGAGTTCGGATAGTTTTCAGAATCTCTCGAATGATAATTTTCGATGGAGCCGGCAGAATCTTGCGAACCACCTCTTCTAATTTAATTATGCCAAATTCTTCCCCTGCGGGATTCATCGCTTCGCTGGCTCCATCGGTATAAAGCAATAAGACGTCCCCTGGTTGTAAATTAGTGCGGTGCTCATGGTAAAGAGCTGCCGGAAAAGCGCCTAAAAGCATCCCTCCTTCTGATAGTTCAGTCAACGTCCCATCCGCCCTGATCAACAGCGGAGGATTATGTCCTGCATTGGCGAATGTCAAAGCGGCGGTCTGCGTGTCCAGCACTCCGTAAAAAGCCGTAACAAAGATTTCAGGTTTAGTAGATTCAGCAAGAAAATCATTTACACGCGACAGAATTGTCGATATGGCATAATGGCTGAATGCTTCAATTCGCAACGCGGCTCGCAGCGACGCCATCACAAATGCGGCAGGCACTCCCTTGCCGGAAACGTCTCCAATGACAAAGCCTAAGTCTTTTTGAGTCAATGGGATAAAGTCAAAATAGTCCCCCCCGACAGCTTCGGATGGCACATTTATCCCGGCCATATCAAAGCGATCGTAAAGCGGCGCTTTGCGCGGTAATAAATCTCTCTGCATACGCCGTGCCAAAGCTAATTGTTCGTCAAGTCTCTGCTTCTGAACAATTTCACGGTGCATACGGGCACGGTCTATGGCGATGGCAGCCTGTGAGGCGAATGCCGCTAACCTCTCGGCGTCAGCTTCACTGAAGGCGCCCAACCGGTCGCTCTCAAGGTTGAAGCAGCCGATGACTTTACCGGACGTAAACATCGGCGCAACCAGTTCGGATTGGGTCTGCGATCTGGTGTCAAAGTAACGGGGATCGTTTTTTACATCCGCGACGATCACCGGTTTTCGGGTGGCAATGGCGACTCCCACTAATCCCTGATCCAGCTTCTGCCGCACTAATTTCATACCTTCAACGTCGTAACCGCGCAGCCATTCCCCTTCGACGCTGCTACCATCTTCACTAATCAGAAAGATCCCTACAGCATCGTAATCGACCACCTGCTTCAGTGAATCGATGATCAGGGTCAGGACTTCTTCAAGATCCAAAGCATTGGAAAGGCTCTCGGCGATCTGAGTGACCAGGTGCAATTCCAGACGATCGCGCTGGACTTCCTGAATCTGCTCCAGAATGCGGGCTAATCTCTGCAACTGGTCATCGAACGCAGACAATCTTGAATCCGGTAGGTTACCGGAAGCCAACGCCTGTAATTCCTGGCGCGCGCTATTCAGCACTTCCATTAATTCAGTATAAGCGCGCCGCTCTATCCAGGCTCGACCGGATGCCGTTTCTTTGGTGTTATCGGATTTGAGGCTATCCAATGCGGCCTTCTAACTAATAATTCTGCAACGCATCTTCGATCGTTTCGTAGGAATCGAAGATAGTCACTAACTTGGTGATCATGAACAGGCTTTTAATCTTTTCAGTGACATTGGCCAGACGCAGTTCGCTGTTGGCGTTTTTAATCGTGGTCAATCCACCGATCAAAATACCCAGTCCCGAAGAGTTCATCCAATCGACGCCGCCCAGGTCGAAGATGAATTTTTTATACTTTTTACCTAATGCTTCTTTGATCGTGTCCTGAAAGACGGTCGCTTCTGGGCCGCCCATCACCTTACCCTTGACTTCCAAAATCAGGATACCATCTCGTTCACGGGTTTTTAATCTCATTAATCCTCCTGGTAGTTCAAACTATTTCGCGCCTAATTTAAGCAAAACTCCGGTTAAAATCAAGGGAAAATAAGATAATGGCTCAAAATCCATTACGTTATCTGGAGAATAGGCGGCATATTAATATAGAAAGCAGGGAATTCGCTTGAACTCCTTAATGAGAAAGTTTATATTGTGAAGATTCTTATCCAGGGATATGACAAATCGACGGCAGACAGTTTTAGTTATCGGTGGCGGGGCAGCCGGTATCGCGGCGGCATGGCAGCTGCGCCGCGGCGGAATGAACGTCACTCTGGTTGACCGGCGGTCGTCGCTGGGAGGCAGATTAACCAGTCATGCCCATGAAGCGCTGCCGACTGTTTTTGATAACGGCCCGCATCTATTCCTGGATTCGTATCGTCAAGCGATGCAGTTATTTCGGGAACTGGAAATCGATGACTGCTTCCATTTCCCCTGGCCGCTGGAAGTTCCTTACGCTTTCGCTGCTGGAAGCGCTGAACGATTAACGGCCTGGCTTCTGCCGTCACCCTTGAATTTCGCAGCGGGGTTACTGAATTTCAAACCGCTCTGGGTCGATGCCAGAATGCGAACGGTTAAAGCGATCCTGAAGCTGATCAAAGGACCCGTTGACAGCCAAAGTTCCATACAGCAGTGGTTGGAAAAGCGCACGGGCGAGGAAGAGGTTCACTTCTTCTGGAAACCGCTGGTTTCCGCCACGATGAATGCGAACATGGCCGACGTTTCAGTCGCCGCGTTGCGGGAAGTCTTCCGTTCAGGCTTCTGTTCTCCCTTGCGGGGGGGGAGGATGGGTTATTGCCGTTATCCGCTGAAAGACGTTTTTCACGATAAAGTTCTTCGTAAACTGGAATCTGCCGGGATCACAGTCCGGTTGAATGAGGCTGTGATCGGCGCCGAGATAGAACGCAACCGCATCAAATGGGTCTCATTTCAGCAGGGCGGGAAATCGTGCTTCGATCATATCGTGGCCGCGCTGCCGCCGGCGGCTCTGCGTAAATTTGCGGGCAGTTTCGGCGCAGGTGAGGCCATCATAAAGAGCTATCAATTGGACGACTGGAGGGAAACGGCGATCTCCAATCTGTATCTCTGGGCGCGCCAGAGACCGTTATTAGACCCAGTGACCTGCACACCGGATGGACCTTTTGACTGGGTGTTTGATTATGGACGTCTCTGGGGAAACGCTGAAGCGCCGCTTTGTCTGATGTTCGGGCAGCGCTCGTTAGTAGATTTGAAAAAAGCGGGGGTGACCAGAGACCTCGTGTTGGAGAAGTTGTCTGCGGCTTTCCCGACACTTCGTTGTGTGGACTGGATGGCGTCGCGGTTTTCTCAAGAGGCGCGCGCCATTTCCATCAAGCCGCATAATCTGTGGGGAAAAACACTGCCGCTGAAAACGGATCTGGACAATCTCACCTTGGCCGGAGACTGGCTGGATCCTGTGCTGCCGCCGACCGTGGAAGCGGGTGTGCGGGTGGGATTTAAGGCAGCAGACAAGTTGTTATACAAATATGAACGACCTTAAACATATATTGCCCGGGGAACCTATTCCCCGCGGCAGCCTTTTTCATGAGCGGCGTTTTCGCGTGGCGATGCGTTATACCTCGCAGTTGCAGCGAGGCGGGACACTGCTGGATATAGGATGCGGTAACGGCAGTCAGACAGAGTTCTTTGCCCAACACGTAACGTCGGCTTACGGTTTGGATTTACAGGTGACACGCTTGCCTGGATTTAAACGTCAGATAGAGCAGAACTGCAACAATCTGACCATCATGGGAGGAAATGGCGAGCAGGTTCCTTTTAAAGATGAGAGCTTCGATTACGTGACCTGCTTTGAAGTGATCGAACACGTGGTTGATCAACATCGAGCGTTGCAAGAGATCTATCGCATTCTCAAACCGGGCGGCGAGGCGATTCTGTCTGTGCCACATCGCTGGTGGGTTTTTGAAACACATGGCGCTGATCTGCCTTTATTGCCGTGGAATCGGGTCCCGTTTTTCTCCTGGATGCCGAAAGCCTTGCATGATAGATGGGCGCGGGCGCGCATTTACCGGCAGAAAGAGATTCAGAAATTGATGGATGAATCCGGTTTTAAAGAAATTAAAACTGCTCTACTGACCGCTCCGATGGATGTGTTGAAAGTAAAGTCGTTACAAAAGTTGCTTCGAGCTATTGTTTTCAAAGGAGATACGACTAAAATTCCTCTGCTGTCATCTACTATTTTTGTGCACGTAAAAAAAAACACTTGATTTTACAATTATTATTGCCTATATTGTTTTAAACTTCTTTACATAATTGAGTTGGTTCATATCATTTGGAGGATATTATGAAAGTATTATCCATTGCATTCGCAATGACAATCATCGTTTCGGGCGCTTTAATCTGCAGTGCTGATACTTACATTCAAGGTGAGGTATACGGTACCTGGACCCAAGCGCAAAGCCCCTTTTACGTGGTAGGCAATTTATCCGTCACTTCAGGCAATACACTCACCATCGAACCCGGTGTTGTTGTTGAATTTCTTGGCAACTACTCAATCGAGGTTGATGGTTTGGTGATGGCTCAAGGCACTGAAGAGGATTCCATTATCTTTACGGGTTCCGAACAATGGCTCCCCTGGAATGGTATCAGTTACATCAATAATCCTGAGATGTCGGTATTCCAGTATTGTCTGTTCGAAGACGTTGATCGTTACCCTGACGGCTACGGTGGCGCGTTTTACGTGTTCGATTCACCTATTCAAGTTGAACACTGCACTTTCCGAGATAATCGGGCTAACCGGGGCGCGGCGATGTACGTCTACCTCAATTATGTCAGCTTCCGGTATAACGTCTGTTATGATAACCAGGTCGCTCATCACGGCGGCGCCATCAATTTCGGTGTTGATGAAGAGAGCATCGTCGAACGTTGTGTGTTCTATAATAATGATGCTGACGGCAACACGGGTGGCGCTATCTACTTCTACAATAACGATTGTCCTGTAAATCACTGCACTTTTGTCGGTAATAGTGCTGCTGCTGTTCTATCATACGGCAGCACGAGCAGTGAGTTCAAAAACTGCATCTTCTGGGATAATCCAGTAGGCAGCGCCGCGAGCATCGTTTATTCAGACGTCCAAGGCGGTTGGCCCGGCACTGGAAATATCGACGCAGATCCCATGTTTGTCGATCCCGCGAATGAGGATTATCACTTGATGTTAGGTTCACCCTGCATCGATGCCGGCGATCCGAATTCACCCCTTGATCCGGACGGCACCATTGCCGATATGGGAGCGTATTTCTTCGACCAGATCGGATTCGAGCCAGGCGAATTGACGGTCTATTTCGATGCGGTCGATCCTCCGGTTATCATTCCATCTGAAGGCGGCAGCTTTGATTACACCGCGGATATTCTCTGCAGTGAATCCGGTTATGCCTTCTTCGATGCCTGGACCGAATTAGTGCTGCCTGACGGTCAAACCATGTCTCCTATTGCACTGCGTCAAGGACGTTTCATCAATGCTGGTGATTCGATGCATTACGATTTCGAATTGTATGTGTCTACCTGGGCACAGCCGGGCATTTACGAGTATTGGGCCAAGTTAGGTGAATACCCAGACTCTGTTTACGCCAGCGATTTCTTCGAATTTGAGAAGCTGCCCGCCGATGGCATCGTGCCGCAACAAGCTGAGGCTTATGCCACGATCAGTGGAGGATGGCTGACAGAAGAAGAAACTTTTCCACTACCGGCGATGAAAGCGGTTCTCCCGAAAACGATGCTGATCAACTGCGCGCCAAATCCGTTCAACCCGGAAACCAACCTGGAGTTCAGTCTGCCGGTGAGCGGCATGGCCAGCTTGACTGTGTATGACCTGAGCGGCCGCACGGTTACCACGTTGCTGGATCGCGAGATGCAGGCGGGATGGCATGAAGTTTCATTCGATGGCAGTCACTTAGCATCAGGGATTTACTTTGCGGTGTTGAAAGCGGGGGAGATTTCCAGCACGCAACGTCTGCTGCTGTTGAAGTAGGAAGAAAAAGAATAAGAGAAGTAAAGAATAAAGGAAGAGCCCTGTCAGATTCTGGACAAGCCAGAATGACAGGGCTTAACTTTTTCTGCTGTGGCAAATAATTATACCGCCAGCTCTTCGACGGGCGCGTCTTGAGATACCATCTTTTGAGGCGTCATGGATGCACTCCGAATCTTCAGTTCACCGGAAAGCTCCTGCCATTGGTTATAATCCGGATCAGCCGGAAATTCCGCCAGGATACGATTTAAGTAGTTGGCGGCCCGGTCGAACTTCTTCTCTCTTAAGGCAACTTGCGTCAATCCCCAGAAGGAATCCGGCTTTTTGGGATCTATCGTCTGCAGACGTGCAAATTGATTGCGGGCTGCGCGTGTATCGTCCAGTTTAAGATAGCTTTCAGCCTTTAACTTCACTAACCTTCCATATTTATCGCCAATGATCTGCTCTAGTTTGGCGATTTCCTCCAGCACCATCTGATGCTGACCTATATCGGTCATCTGGTGAATCACTTTCCACCATTCCTGCAATTCCTGTCCGGGGAAAATCGATACCTGACCTTCGTCATCTTCCTGCAGCGCAAATCCCTCATCTTCAAGAATCTGGATGTCATCAGCAACCATTTCTCTGCCCCAGAGTTCGTTGAGGCGGTCGTAGGACTCCTTTTCGCCATCTTTTCGACCGGGAGTCTGTCCTTCATAATGGATCAGTTGAGCTTTTGGGGTGTAAATGACTTTGTAATCCATCGATCTAAGGCGCAGACAATAATCGACGTCCTCAAAGCAGTTGACGTACTTTTCGTCGAAACCACCAGCCGCGTGAAAAAGTTCTCGCGGCGTCAGGAGGCAGGCGCCCGTCACCACCTGGAATTCGCGTTCTTTATTGACGGCCGGTGAAGTATGCGGCAGTTTTCTGAAAAGGTGGTAGGGGCCATATTTCTGTAGTTTAATGAAATAGTGGAAGGCGACGCCGGCGTGCTGGATGGTGCCGTCTGGATAGAGCAGTTTAGCGCCTACTGCGCCAATCTGTTCCGGTCGTTCGGCGACTTCAACTAAGGCATCAAGCCAGCCCGGGAAAGCCTCGATGTCGTTATTCAAGAAGACAATGTGCTTCCCTTTCGCTTGTTGCGCTCCGATATTGCAGGAAGCGGCAAAATTGCGGGGAGGACTATTCGTGATGAAGGATAGCTCACCGGTTGCTGCCTTGGCGCTTAGAAACGCGCCTGTTCCATCGGTGGATGAATTATCTACAACGATGATCTCATACGAGGCTGCTGGCGGCGAAGCAGTGATTGAGGCCAGGCATTTCTCTGTGAATTGCAGATTATCCCTGACAGGGATGACAATGCTTACCAGGGGACTGTCATTGTCTGACATCCCATGATCGTCTGATTCCTGATTCATCGCTGATTTTTCCCTCTTATTTTCTTCAACTTGTTTTAATCCCTGCAAACAACTCTGTTTAGCATCTTCCAGAAACTCGTTTGCTGGCGTCATAGCCTCAAACTTCTCTATTTCCTGGAGCGCGGTGCGGTATTGTTTCAAGCTGATTAGCTGCTGGATTAATTCCCACCAGCGCATCATTTCAGGGCCTGGGTGCACCGTCAGATCGATCCCGCTCTGGTGTATAACGAAGCCCTCGGGTTCGTTATAAAAATGCTCATCTGGTTGAACTTTTCCAGCCCATTTTGCCTGCAATTGAATGCCTGACTGTATGTGATGATCCTCGCGGCCTTCTGTTCTGCCTTCGAAATGGGTCAGTTCTGCATCTGGTGTATAAATAACTTTATAACCGGCTTCTCTTAATTTCAGACAATAATCGACGTCTTCGAAGCAGTTGATGTAAGCTTCATCAAAGCCGCCCAGATCTCTGAAAAGCGTCTTAGGCGTTAACATACAGGCGCCCGTTACCACCTGGAATTCCCGCTCTTTAATCACCGCTGGCGCGAATCTGGGGAAACCCGTGAAGATATGAAATGGGATCACCATCTTCGTGGACGTGTTATAATAAAAAGCAACCCCGGCATGTTGGATGGTGTCATCCTCATAGAGCAATTTGGCGCCCACCGCGCCCACCTTTTCATGCCGCTCCATGACATCCAGCATGGCGTCCAGCCAGCCCGGAAAAGCGATGATGTCGTTATTTAAGAAGAGCAGCAAATCAGCCACAGCGAGAGATGCTCCTATATTGCAGGAAGCGGCAAATGGCTGCGGGGGATCATTCCTGTGAAAGCGCAGTCGTTTCTGATCCTGTTCGGTGGTCAGATATTCAAACGTTCCATCGGAGGAGGCGTTATCCACCACAGTGATCTCGAAATCGCAGGCGGGCGGCGCATCATAAATGGACTGCAAACACTGCCTGGTGAGGGACAGGTTATCCTTAACCGGAATAATGATGGAGACGCGTGGGTTCATATTTAGAATTATTGCTATCTATCAGCCGGAGCGGCGTATTTTTCCTCCGACAGGGGAACTTATTACCCTGCAATCTGTCCAATAATAGGATGGAGATATACAAGCCGTGAATATAATTCTATATATATCAATATATTATGCAGTATACAGTCAGACTATCAGCTAAATAATAACTATTTCGGTAGAACTCTTTTGCAATAAGAATGCCGAAGATAGTCTGCGCTGAATTCTCTGATTTCGGTTGCTAATGGGGAGAGAAACTACTTAAATTGTGACCTTTCTGAGGTTATCCGATCTATTTCAGAAATTCTGATATACCATGGCATTAGAATTAAGCAGCAAGTTAAGAGTCAGATCGTCAGATCTGGACCCCTTTGGACACGCCAATCATGCGGCGTTTCTGGAGTTTTACGAGCACGCTCGTTTGGAATACTTGATGCAGAAGGACTTGAGTTTCCAGAAATTGATGCGCATGGGATACCTTTTCCCCGTAGTTCATGCGGAAGTCGACTACTTGAAGCCGTTGATGGTGATGGATGAGATAGAGATTGTGGGGCGGCTCGAAGCCGTGGGGCGCACCTCAATCACGCTGATCCAGGAGATGTATCGACTGCCGGGGAGGGAATTAGTCAGTAAAGCGAAGTTCGTCGCGGTTTTTATCGATCGTGAGACGGGACAGCCGGTCGTTGTCCCTGCTGAATTCAAGGCGGCATTCTGGACTGAGAACCAGTAGCGCTATGGCACATACTATCAGAGTCGCAGCGCTGCAAAAGCGCATGGGCGGAGTTATTCCCACCGCAGAATTCGAAAGTCTGCGCCAGAAAGGAGTTGACCTCGTCTGTCTGCCCGAGTATTATTTTGTTCCATCTAAAGTACGCAGCCAGATTGAGACCGCGGCGCTTAAGAAAGCGATTTTAAAGCGAATTCAGTTGTACAGCAATCAATTAGTGGGCGTCGTTGTGGGGGGGACTTTGATCGAAGAGGAGTATGGCAGGTATTATAACACCTGCCCGGTCTTCGATTGTGGTAAGTTCGTAGGTTCCTACCGGAAGATGTTTCCCACGCCGCGTGAGCGAGAAAAAGGAATTTCATCTGGAACGTCGCACACTGTCGTCGAGGTTAGAGGTATTCGCCTGGGATTATTAATCTGTGCCGACGTGCTCTATTCGGCCAGTTTTAATAAGATCAGAGAACTGCAGCCTCACTTGATTGCGATCCCCACGACCAGCCCTCTTCAGCCGGGTGAACCGGCAATAGAGAAGCAGCGGCGCGATAATGAGATTTTCGTGAATGGTTCCCGGACGACTGGGGCTTATATCCTGAAAACTTGTGGAGTAGGTTACTTTATGCGTGAAAGGCTGCAGGGGCGCAGTCTAATTACCGCGCCCTGGGGAGTGCTTAAGGGGATCAGCCCGCGCAGTGAAATGCTGGAAGCGACTTTGATGGAAGACCTGAATATCGATCTTCTGAATAGATAGCGAAGTTTTCATTTGACTATATTTAAAGGAGAACTTCAGAATTCTCTTGCCTTTTAGGGGAACTTTATGTTATATTCAAGGATTGAAATTTCATGGATGCGATGTTGTATAAGCGGAATTAGATTGCAAAGATGAACTTATGGATAGTTTCAACTTAGACCTGGTTACTCTGGTACGATCCGCATCGTTGCTGGCAAAGCTGGTTCTGGCTTTACTACTGATTCTTTCGATCGTCACCTGGGGGATCATCATAGAAAAAGCCTGGCTCTTCGGTAAGGGGAAGAAGGCACGGGCAGCATTTGAAAAGTATAACTGGCTGAAGTTCGATCCAGAGCAGTTACGTGCGACGCTGAATAAACACCGCGAAACTCCCATTACCCGGGTGTTTCATCGCATCTTTTTAGATTATTATTCGGTGCAGCGGCATATCGGAGATGAAGATGCCTTGACCCGCATGCTGCACAAGCAGGGAAGTTTGCAGTTGTCGCGCCTGGAGTCGCGCCTGGGAATTTTAGCGTCAGTGGGTTCTGCCAGTCCGTTCATCGGTCTGTTCGGGACGGTCTGGGGTGTGATGCGCTCGTTTATGAATATTGGCACCTGGGGATCGACCTCCTTAGCAGTCGTGGCGCCGGGTATTGCCGAAGCTTTGATCGCAACTGCCGCTGGTCTGGTGGCTGCGATCCCGGCAGTTATTGCTTATAACTATTTCGTCGGTTCTTTGAAACATGAAGCTCGTGCCTTGGAAGATTTTTCTGCAGATTTGATTCTGGCGGAACGTGCCCGCAACCGGCAGGAACAGCAATTTTATCAGAAGCGGCCAGCATCTGACAGGTCGGCATCATGATGAAGGCGGTCGAATTCGAACAGTCGCGCATGGCGGAGATCAACGTGACGCCGCTGGTGGACGTCTTCTTAGTACTGTTGATTATTTTTATGATCAGCGCGCCAATGATGAAAAGCGTCTATGACGTCAGTCTGCCGGAAGCTCGAAAATCTCAGCCGCGTTCTGAAGAGGGGATCGAGATTACTTTAGGGCGGGGCGATATTATCTTCATCGATGCTGCTCAAGTCAGTAAGGAAGATTTCAGCAGCGCGTTCGGGCAGATCTTTTCTGCAGCCAATCCAAAACCGGTTTTTATCAAGGCTGACGGGGCGTTGCCCTATCAGGAGATCGTCACCGCGCTGGATATCGTTCGCCAAGCCGGCGCGGTGGATGTCGGTTTAGCGACTGAAGCGGTTAAGCCGAGGTAGCAGATGGTTTCGCGTAATGCTACCATCCTTTCGGGTATTTTGCATCTTGCGGTAATTTCGCTGCTATTAATTTTTGCCGCGAACCCGGCCAGCAAATTACAGCAGCCTCTGCGTTATAGAGCGGTTAAACTGGTTAGTCTGCCGGGACAGCCGGGTAGTGTTGCGGTGCAGCCAAAAGTAGAGCCGGCTAAGCCGAAAACTATTCCGACAAAAGTTCAGGAAAAGATACAAGAAAAGCTGAAACCCAAGACCGAGCCTGTAGCGGCGGCTCCCACGAAAGCCAGCTCAGGCGAGCAGGCCAAGCCTGTTGAACAAGGCAAAGCAGAGCCAGCCAGAGCAACCGAGGGAAAAGGTGAAGGCGGTCACGGGGATATGCGGCTTGATGGCGCAAATTTTCCTTATCCTTATTATTTAAGCAGTTTACAGATCAAGATTTTATCAAACTTTAAGCCTGTTATCAATGCCAGGGAAGCTAAGGGGCTGAAAGCTGTCGTGTTCTTTGTTATCGATCGAGGCGGCAGGATTTCGGACGTCAAACTGGAGAGCAAATCAGGTCACTTCCTCTTCGACCAGGAAGCACAGCGAGCTGTGTTGCGTTCTAACCCATTGCCTGCTCTGCCTCCTGCCTTCGGCAGTGACCAACTGGGGGTACACTTTGAATTCGTCGCTTCTGAATAAATTTCTGCTGCTGATGCTGGTAATAACCTGCATCAGCTGGGCCGCCGGAGTGACCGCCAAGGATGATGAAAAGTCTTACGAATCATCCGAAATGGTCGAGGTGTTTTTAAGCACCCGTGTTTCGGTGTCAAATAAGGTCCCGCTGCACTTTACCGGTATTAACAGTGTCGATAGCTTACAGTATGCGGCGCTGGATACATTGCAGCGTGTTTTAACCCGGGATTTGACTCTTAGCGGCCTGTTCAATCTGCGACTGCCAAATCTACCAGTGGACAATTCCAGAAAAAACCCACTGGCAGACCGGATGACCTATTTGGACGGAAAATTCAGCTCAGACAGCTCTCATCAGGTCGAAATGCATCTGCGGATGCCGTATGGCGCCGCACCTTTCTGGAGTGAAACATACCGGTTTGTGCCTGAACGAGCTCGCAGTGTTGCGCACCGCATCGCCGCAGAAGTGATCAGACGCTTGACAGGCGAACCATCGGTGATGCAGACGCGCATCGCTTATGTCGTCCAAATGGGACCGGGAAAAGAGCTCTATTCATCGACCTTCGACGGATTCGATCATCAGCGTCACACAAGCACCGGTGTATCCAATATGTCACCGGTCTGGTCACCGGACGGTAAACGGATTGCCTTTACATCGTTTATAAATAACCAGGCTGATATCTTCATCATGAACGTCGAGGATAACAGCTACGTCCCCTTTGCGGCGGCGCCGGGTGTCGATCAGGCTCCAGATTGGTCTCCAGATGGCAAATGGATTGCTTATAGCAGTTCAGTTGACGGTAATTCCGAAATTTATGTCCGTCAGGTTGAGGGCAGCGAAACCAGGCGATTGACATTCAGTTGGGCAATTGAGACATCGCCATCCTGGTCCCCCACCGGACATGAGATAGCTTTTGTTTCAGATCGTCTGGGAAATCCTCAGATATTTATCATGGAGGCAGACGGATCCAATCAACGTCGTTTGACCTGGGAAGGGAACTATAACACCTCCCCAGCCTGGTCGCCGCGCGGCGATCTAATCGCTTACGTTAGACGTGATATCGATGGATTCCAGATTTTTGTCACCGATCCCCAGGGAAAGGAACACCTGAAATTAACAACTGGACCCGGAAATAATATGGACCCCTGCTGGTCTCCGGATGGATTAAAACTTGCAGTTCTATCCAATCGGACCGGTAGAAAGCAGATATACACCATGGATTTATATGGGAGGCATCAAATGAGAATCAGCGACCGGAGGTTATCCTGTTCATCACCGACCTGGTCGCCAGTCTTGGAAGCTGATGAAGAATTTACCGTAAATTCACAAATAGCTAAACCATAGTGACGTAGAATAGCTATCAACATACATCCAACTAATATTTTGGAGAGAAAAATGAAGAAACACAATCGAATTTTCATCTGGGCCGGAATCCTTATGCTGGCGGCCTTACTGGTCATGGGTTGCGGCAAAAAACCGGTTGTTTTGCCGGATCCAGGTCCATCACAAGCTTATCTAGACTCGCTGGAGCAAGTACGTGTTGACAGTCTCGCTGAGGTAGCGCGTCTGGCTCGCGAAGCGGAAGAAGCTGAACGCCGCGTCCGCGAAGAAGCCGAAAGACTGGCTCGCGAAGCAGAGCAGTCAGCAAAATCTTCGCTGAAAGTCATTTACTTCGATTTTGACAAATCCAACCTGAACAAAGGCGCCCGCAGCGCCGTGGAGTTCAATGCTGGCGTTCTGGCTCAGTTTAAAAACTGGAGCGTTCTGATTGAAGGTCACTGCGACGAACGCGGCACCGATGAGTACAACCTGGCTTTAGGTGAACGCCGCGCCAAAACGGTGATGGATTTCTTCACCAGTTATGGTATCAGTGGCGCCCGTTTATCGAATGTCAGTTACGGCGAGGAACGTCCCGCGGCAACTGGTCACAACGAGGACGCCTGGTCGAAAAACCGTCGTGCCGTGCTGGTAGTTAAGTGATTTCGCACATGACAGTTAGGGAATTCCGGTCGAACAGACCGGAATTCCCTCTGCTTTTAGCAGGAATGCTATTCTTCGGGATGCTGTTTGGCGGCTGTGCTTCACGCAACGAAATCCTTCGCTTCCAGGAGAACACGGAATACATTCGCACCACGCTGGATACGCTGGGTTTGAACGTCCAGAATCTCCGCATCCAGATGGAGGGTTTGCAGATTCAGCAGGAGAGGCTCGCCGAACAGATGGTGACGCAATCTGATTTGCGCCAGTATAAGGCTTACATGAGCAGCCGGTTGGATGACAACGAAGTGCAAGCACAGATGATTTCGGCACAAATCAACGATTTGTCGCAGAGGCTGACTGGGGTTGTGCAGCAGATGGATGAACTACGTTATGCGCCGAAGCCGAAACCGGTGCGCTATGACTCCACAGAGGTGGAGACATTGGCTGTGTCAATGACGTCGGTTGAACTGAAGGAACTTTATGATCAGGCGTTTGCCGATATGAGCCGAGGCAATTACGACCTGGCTAAGATGGGTTTCGAGGAGTACCTGCGGCTCTATTCTGATACAGAGTTGGCGGATAACGCGCTGTATTGGATCGGAGAAGTTGAGTACGTGCAGCACGATTACCAAGGAGCTCTGGCGACGTTCCAGCGGGTGATTGAAGAGTATCCGAAGGGTAATAAGCTGGCTGCGGCGCTCTTCAAGATCGGATTGTGCCAGATGACGTTGAACCAGCCGGAAGAAGCGAAGGCGACCTTCAACCGGTTGAAGCAGGAACATCCTGCCACGCCTGAAGCATCCCAGGCGCAACAGAGGCTGATTGAGATGGAGTGAGAATCCTCAATCCGTCGGGATCGAGGGCGATCCCGACTATGGAATTTTAGTGATATTTGCAAACCAGACGGTTTGCTTTTTTTTGTGGCTGAAAGATAGGTCTTGACAAACGTTCGATTTATGGTTATATTATTATTTAGGAGACTGCAAATTAAAGTACTGTGACTGGACTGGAGCGGAATTTGCGCTGAATATTTCTCAGTAAGCTGTCGAATACGCGCCTGATATGCGCAATATGTGCGTGTAGGCTGAGTTTCAGGTTGTATTCCAACAGCTCTGAATGCAATAAAATTGTGAAAAAACAACAGGAATCACTGCAAAATCTGCGCACTTTTTATTCAGAGATGCAACAAACGCTGAGGAATCCCATGAAAAGGATCGCCATTGTATTATTAGCTGGAGTTCTCCTGATCGGAGCAACACTGCCATCGAACGCCATACAATACGAGCCGCCGGTCAACATAGTTTTTATCATTCATATTGAGCCTCTTGGCTGGCCTATGGCCTACCAGGAGCGCATGGACTTCCTGGCCTGGCTGCAGGAATTAGCTCAGACTCGCCCCATTCCTTTTAAAATGACCATTCTGGTGAATGGAGATATTGCTGAATATGCCGTTAATAACGGCGACATCCCATTTTTCCAGAGCCTGGAAGCGGATGGTCATGAAGTCGGCACACACGCTCACAGTATCGTCCAGACCGGACCGTATGAGTGGGTGAGTGTCGATAGCGCCACGCAGCGTTATGGCATTCCAATCTATTCACAGGATGCTACGGAGCAGGTTTGGAGTGACGCTAAATCCTGGGTGGATATGCTGACGCCCAATAATAACTCGATTTGCGCGTTTCCCTTCATCTGCTCTGCAGAAGGAGGTTTGATGTTGGACAACGGGTTTCTCGCCAGTCCTGGAAACCGATCAGAAAAGGGGTTGGATTATACGGGCTTTTTGCTTCATCATCCTTTCCGTCCCGCCAGCGATAACCGTTTGGGACATGAAATGGAAGAAGACTTCAATGGCTCGCATATCTATGTCGACCATTATGCGCAGATCGGAAACCCGGACGCGCACGGTTATAATTGCACAGCCCAGGCAATGGCGGCATCAATGGATGAAGCCTACCAGGAATGGCTGATCGCCGAACAGATGGAAGGTGACTCTCTGGATCACAAAATCTGGACCTTCGGATTTTTGACGCATCTCTGGATTGACAATGCATACTACCGTGCCCAGATCACACAATTAATCGAACTGTTCGATTCGCTGTATGTGGATCAATACACGCCGCGTGGCAACCTGATCGCGCAATATGCCACAGTAAATGAAGTCACTAACGATTTCATCGATTGGGAGACCACCCACCCAGGCGAATCTTCCTTCTCTTACGTGCATGATTTCCCCACGGAACCTTTGATCAACGAAGCGATGATTATTCCCGCAGATAGTTCGCACACTTCGGAATGGATCGAAGTATTCAATCCAACTGATCAATGGCTGAATATTTCGGGCTTTGAAATCAACGATGGTTTGATTTATGCAACGGATTTCTGGCGGTTTCCTCCAAGCACTTGGTTGGGACCTCTCGAATTTGCCACCGTCGCGATGGATGGAAACAGCTTCAGAGCGGATTGGGGATTCCGTCCAGACTTTGAAGTATTCGGCAATACCGGCGCACGGCCGCTCTACTCGGAAGGATATTATACCCTGCACGATCTCAACGACGGCTGCGTGATTCGGAATAATGATACAGTTCCAACGGGCACGAACACAGCGATAACCGACGGATTATCGTGGGGTGATAATTACGTGACTGGATTTACTCTGCCGGTTCCGACTGCAGGATCGACCTACGGCCGCGACGGTAATTCCACCGATACGGGATACGCCTATGATTGGAGTTTAAACGGGGAGGCATCATCTCCTACGCCCGGCGGTCACAATGTCGACAGTTATTTCGATCCGCAGATCAAGATTTTCACGGAAGTCGCCTGGGTGCCGATGACAATTCCCGAAACTGGAGGTTCAGTAGAATTCTCGATCCAGTTCATCAACGAGTATGCTTCCATACAGGTCGTGGACATCTGGACCAATCTGCTGCTACCCAACGGCAGTGTCTATGGGCCGCTCATCATACGCGAAGACCGCGGCTTGAATGCGGGACTGAACATCACCGTCGATTTAGTGCAGGTTTTACCTGCGGGCGCTCCGCCGGGATTCTACCGTTACAACGTTTACGCCGGAGATTATGCCGCCAGCCAGCCGATAGCTGCCAGCTACTTCTACTTTGAAAAGCTGGGATTGGACGGCAATCCAGCGCCACCGGAAGGACTGACAGCCGATTGCGCCGCGCTGGACGCGGTTTTTAAGCGCATGATGGTTGACACCGTAATTCCAGAAGAATATACTACTGCGGTTTCGCCCAATCCGTTCAATCCGGTTACAGCTATCAGCTATCAGATCTCAGATATCAGCCGCGTCAGTTTGAAAGTGTACGACATCGCTGGGCGTGAGGTGGCGAGGCTGGTCGATGGCTACCGTGATGCTGGATTGCACGAAGTGACGTTCGATGCAAGTGGATTGGCTTCGGGTGTGTATTTGTATCGATTGGAAGCGTCGAGTACGGGGACTCGACAACACAGTGAAACGGCAATGGGGAAGATGGTGTTGATGAAGTAGCAGGAGGATAGACATTCTTGTCTGTCATCAGTAGGGGCGAGGCATGCCTCGCCCCTACTGAAAAAAATCATCAATCCGCCTCAGGCGTACAAGAATTAGAGGCAGATCTTCCGGCAGTCGCCGGACCCCTTCGGGGGAGACCTGCCCCTACATCAATGCAAAATTGGGGTGTGTGGGAGGGAATTGAACATGCCAATGCGACACATCGGAACCATAAACTACAAACTAAAAACAATTTATAGGGGCGGGAGAGATCCGTCCCTTTTTTTATATTGATGGATTAATTCAGGAGGGGTACGTGATGCGAAGGATAACAATTGGGCTACTTTGCCTTGCGGCAGGTGTATTAATTTTCGGCAGCGTCGTGCAGGCGCAACCCGAACCACAGTGGGTGCACGTTTACGGTAATGAGTGTTACGAATACTGCTACTGGGCCGCGCCCGTTAATGACGGTGGTTACATCTTTACTGGCTTACGAACGGTGCCCGGTAACGAAGATGACGTCTTGATCATTCGTGTGGACGCAAACGGCGAAACCCTGTGGGAACGCACCTATGGCGGCCCCCTGGATGACTGCGGGCGGCAGGTGCAGCAGACCTCTGACGGTAATTTCGCGGTAACCGCCTGGACCGATTCTTACGGCCCCGGTCTGCGCAGTGGTTACCTGCTGAAACTGGACGATAACGGTGATATGCTCTGGACTAAAACCTACGGCGGGACTGGCTACAACAACACCTGGAGTGGTATACAAACCAGTGATGGCGGATATGCGCTCACTGGTTTCAGCGACTGTTCTGGAACGCAGCGTGACATGATCTACCTGGTCAAAACGGATGCCACCGGTGATACATTATGGACCCAGCGCTACGGCAGTGTGCAACTCGATTATGGCACGCGCATCTACCAGACTGTAGATGAGGGGTTCATCATCGCAGGGTATACCTCCTCTTTCGGCGTGGGGTTGATCGATGGCATCCTTATCAAGACGGATGGCGATGGCAACCAGGAGTGGATGCAGACTTACGGCGGCAATAGCTATGATAAAATCCGTGATGTGATTCAGACATCGGATGGCGGCTACATGTTTGTCGGGGAAACTGCAAGTTTCAGTGTGGGCAGCTACGATTACTGGATCGTGAAAACCGATGCAGTCGGGGATACGCTCTGGTCAAGAACGTTCGGCGGTTACGGCGATGACCGCGCTAAGTGCGTTTGGCAGACCGATGACGGAGGATATGTAGTATCAGGAGGCTCTTATTCCTTTGGTCCAGGAGAGGTTGATGCATACGTAAAGAAGTTATGCGCCAGCGGCGATCTTGAATGGACGCTGGCAGCAGGAGGTCAACAGTACGACACCGGATACTTTGTGCGTCAGTTGGACGATGGAAGCTATATGATAGCCGGAACCACGGAATCGTTTGCTTCAGGAGAACGCGACTTCTGGATGATTAAATTGGGCGGCTTGGAACCCGTCCTGGAAATTACGCTGACACCTGAATCCACGCCTATTCAGATCCCTGAGACCGGCGGCAGTTTTAACTTCAACCTGGCCATCTTCAACAGCCATTTGACAACGTTTAATCTGAATATCTGGACGGAAGTCATCCTGCCAGACAGCAGTGTCTATGGTCCTATCATCGGGCCGGTGGCCTTAGACATTCTACCCGCGGCCAGCTTGAATCGAAACCGCACTCAGAATATTCCCGGCAATGCTCCTGGAGGGATGTACACCTATCAGGCCAATCTGGGCATATATCCCGATAGTGTATGGTATTGTGACAGCTTTGAATTCGAAAAGTTGGGGAGTAGTGATCAAAGTGTTTGGGGGAATTGCGGGGAAATGCTCGATGCGGATTTTTTGGGCGGTTCGCGAACCGCCCCTACATCCCAGGGATTTGAGTTGATTGGCGCGTACCCCAATCCGTTCAACCCGATAACAGCAATCAGCTTTCAGCAGTCAGCATTCAGCCATGTAAGCCTGACGGTTTACGATGTTTCCGGGCGGAAAGTGGCGACGCTGGTAAACGGCTATCGTGACGCGGGTGTGCACAGAGTCACTTTCGATGCGTCGGGATTTGCGTCGGGGGTGTATTTGTATCGGCTGGAAGCGTCGGGGTCAGGGACGACCCCGACTACGGAGACTAGAGTCGGGAAGATGGTTTTGATGAAGTAAGTAATACGCGTGTAGGGGCAGGTCTTCCGGTAGTCGCCGGACCCCTTCGGGGAAACCTGCCCCTACATTCAATGCAAAGCTGGGGGCGCAAGGTAATGCGCCTTTTACTTCAGCAGTATCTCTTCGATGGCAATTTTAATCTCTGCCAACGATATTGGCTTTTTGAGCAGAGCGTCCGGCTGTAAGTCGTCATTCGGGGAGTCGGGATCGCCTCCCAAACCCGTCATGAAGATGACAGGGATGTGAGGATAGTCTTGGCGCACTTTTTCCAGCAATTGATAGCCATCCATGCCGGGCAGGCTCACGTCGGTCATAATCAGCGCGATCTGATCACGATGTTGTTCCAGTGTTTCCAGCGCCGCGCAGGCGTTGGATTCCGCGATGACCGAATAAGCCATCTGTGTCAGGTATCTCTCCAGTAAATTGCGGAGACTGGCATCATCTTCAACAATCAGAAGTGTAAAAGCCTGACTGGCGGTCTTACTCTTCAGGCCGGGTATGGATCGCATCACTGCTCTCTTTTCATGGCAGGCAGCCGGTCGCTCTCGAAGGACTGCTGCCTATCGGAGATGACCACTCCGGACGGCTTCAGCCAGCGTCCCTGGGGAACCGTTCCATTCGCCGCAGGATCTGAAGAGACATGAATTTCTATGCACCAATCCCAGGTTGCTACGAATTCCAGCCGAATGGTTTCAGGATCTTCTTGCCAGGCGAGGTACGAATAGCCGACTGGCGAACTGCCATCAATATAGGGATTAGGGTAGATGTAGGGCAAATTATCGTACTGCATATAACCCACTGCGAAATAGTCTGCGTTTAAGGGCCAGTTTACCGGCCATACCGACCAGCCGTTGTAGGGGTCGAAAGAGCTGGAGGCATAATAAGCCAAGTAGAGATCCGGCCATAATGACCCCCAGCTATCCTGGTACATGGCCCAGCAGTAGCATTGAATCTGGTCATAATAGCCGGGCGCGGTATCCAGCAGTATGGCGATACTGTCAATGGTAAACTGAGTCCAACCGAAGGGGCGGTCAAAGCGGGTTATAAACAATAGATCCCACGGTTGAGCGGCATAAACGGCGGTGGGATTGGGACACTGCGAAAGCCAGACTCCCGGTGGAGTTTGAGCGTCTGCGGATAAAACGATCTCTGCATCGCCGCCATTGGTTTCCAGTGTCAATGTCCCCGTCGCTGGATCGTAAGGTGATTCTTCTCTATCGTAGTAAATCCAAATCATCGTATCTGCCATAATGCTGCCGGAATCTGCGGATGAAGTAAATAATCCGTTATCGATGCTTAACGTCCAGCTCAACTCTTCGCGACCCGTATTATAAATAGTCAGCGGCAGAAAATCATCTAATGAGCCGAAATCCACTGAATCGACAAGCTCACCTAAAACCGCGCTCTGTGACTGCTCCGCCAGAACCGGAATAGTGCGATTGCCACCGTTGGTTTCCAGAATGATCTCTCCGGTACTGTTACCCACCGGCAGGGCGTCCCGCGGTAGTTCAATATCGATAATCTGAGTCAGTCCAGAGTAGATCTCGCCAGAATCTGCTTCTGTGACAATCCATGCGGGCTTAGATACAAAGCTCCATTCGAGCATCCCGGCGCCTGCGTTTGAGATCGATAGATAGCGTAAATTGGCGTCCGCGCCAAAATCTATCGTTTCCGGCAATGCAATAACCGAAGGATAGGGCGGTCCGGAGGGCTGTCCGCCTGATAGGCTCTCGCAGGACGACAGCGATAAGAGCATTACCATGATCAATGAAAGCAGCGCTATGCGGTGAATCCGTTTCATTCCTTTATCACCTTACTGGATCAACATGACAGGTGTGCCGTGATCAAGATGATCTACGCCTTGAATAATCAATTGCTCCCCTTTGCGCAGACCCTTTTCTATGACGATGCGATACCCGATTTCAGGACCTAAAAGTACGTGACGCCGCGCGGCGAACCGCCCTTTTCCAGCCACCAGGAAAACAGATGCCGATTTGCCGTCTCTTTCGGTAAGCGCATCCTGTGGCGCTAAAATCACCACGGATTCCTTATTTCCTTTGATTGAAATCGAGACTTTGGAACCTAAGGCTGCCAGCGCCCCGGGATTTTCAAATCGGATTTCAGCGGTATAAGGGAGTCCGGCAGAGTTGTCGTTAATATCCCTTGAAATTACCTTCCCATCAAGCCGCAAGTCAGGTTTTGCAGCAGGAATCAGGGAAGCAGAATCATTGACCGTCAACGAGTAATAGTCAGGCTCGGTTAATTCAATTCGTGCGATTGCATCAGGGTCATAGTTGGCGACGATACCCACCGCCTGTCCTGCTCTAACAGAATCTCCCGCCGAAATGTGCCAGGTGATAATACGCCCATCCAGGTTGGCGGTTATGTCGTTTTTACTGCGAGCATACTTTGAATTGTAATAAATATCAGTTAAAAGCGACACCTTTTCCTGCTGCCGCTTAACCTCTTCGGTACTCGCTTTTCCTGCAGCAGCGGCATTCTGAAGGCTTATAAGCTGCTCACGTTCTGCTATCAATTCCAAACCATCTTCCACCCAATTCAGTGTCAGGTAACGCGCGTCAAATGTGGCCAGCACTTCTCCTTTTTTCACGCGGTCACCCACCTTGAAGTTCAGCTTTTCAATGATCCCCGACGTCAACGCGGTGATATT
>JAHJDJ010000377.1 GCA_018812585.1 bacterium | reverse complement strand
CAGATAGTTTTAGATCTGCAAGTTCGTGAAAGCGCGCATCCCGGCCGGAATCCTTAACAAAGCGCACCTTACTTGAACGGCAATAGTGATGGGATGAACAATAACCCCCACCGTCACCGGTGGGGGTATCTTTTAATCGCATTAAGGTTACATTGGTAAGGAAAGATTCTGGACGCCCCGCAACTTATGACAATCGGAGATGTCAGCAGCTGGTGATCGGCCCGGCTCGGCGAGCAATTATTTCGATTTTTCTATGATTATTTTGGGGGTAGCTCTAAAACAAAACCCGCCACAAAATGACGAGGTGTCATAGTCTGAGACGGGACAGTATCATCGCTGTCCCGCTTCCATGCATAAACTCTGTACGGGTACTTTGCTGCATACCTTTAGCGCACCCCAAATGAGATCGTTACTCTTGCGAATTTATGCGCCTTTGCGGTAATCCTGATCCTACAAGTCATCATCGTCATCTAAAGAATCAAATAAGTCATCCTCGTCGTCATAAGCTGATTCCTACCAATCATCTTCTTCATTACCCTTGCTCAGTACAAGAACATGCACAACTGAGATTGCTAATGTTGCTAAAAGGATTGTTGGAGAAGAAACATACATACCAATAATTGGAATCCGCGCCAAGACGTCTCTAGACTCGGGTACGGATTGAACTAAGATGAAGATAAGTAATATTGCATAGGACAATACCGCTCTATTACGCGCAGCTCCTCTTATTAAACCATGATAGAATGCACCATGAACAGTGAAGAGGTAGACGGCTATTATGTTGGCATAATACTCCATCGTCAGATCGTAGCTAACTAGATTGAATGCCGTTGTGTTAAACTTGCCATCCTTGATAAGTAGCCACTTAAGCTCAATTCCCTTAAAAGTCTGCACTATCTCGTATAGTTTCCCTGAGCTAACAAATCCTGTTAGTAAGAGTAATAGACAAGCTTGAATGATCAAACATGCTTGGAAGTGATTCTTCTCTCGGCTTGAATGGGAAAGGAATGAAGCGAAGGAATATAACACGACTATTGCAAGAACAAAACTCGTTATTTTTTCTGCACTCGGAGACCTTATCGCGTGAAGTAAGGCACCGTATGCACTTAAAGAAACTAAGAAAAGGATAAGCTTCCGATTGTAATTTTCGGCAAAATCCTCCGGATTCCGAATCTTCATAAACATCGTTCGAACAAAAAGAAATGCCACCCACACAAGCCCTATGTACCAAAAAGCAAATGCTTGATAAGAAACAAATTTCTTAGAAAGTTCAAGAGCCACATAAAGTATGAAGTTTATCCAATAGAATAGCTCGTTAACTCTGCCCCCAGAGGTAAAGTATATTATCGTTATGGCAATTACATAAACAAATAGACAAAGAGTTATAAATATTTCAAGAAAACCCACACCACACCTCCTCAATTTTGACTTCCAAGCGGTTAAATAATCAACATAGTATCAATCCCATCACTGAATTGATTTAGTCGTTCTATTTCTTGGACAGGCGTTTTTCAATCAATACTACTCCTTGTATAAAATATCGTTTTAGTTAATGCCAAACGACAATACTACGAGCTAGGCATCTCTTCCACTATCATAAACTCTACTTTTTACCCTTATCAATTAAAAACTTCCTCGCTTCTTCTAACCTCTCTTTCTCCTTCGTTGTCAAGCCATCAAGTCCCACGCGATTAATCTTATCCAGCAGTTCATCCAACTCCTGCCGGATTCGCTCGATTTCCTGTGCTTCGCGCAGTTCATCAGCTTCCTTGATTTTGCGGTTCCACTCCTTCAGCCTGTCTCCTCCGAAGTGACTGGCGAAGGTTTTCCCTCCGCCCTTAATTTTCAGATAAATATATCCCACAATTAGCCCACCCAAGTGTGCAAAATGAGCAATATGACTATCAGCATTAAAACTCGCCAACAACTCTATTCCGCCGATCAGCAAGACAAGATACTTTGCTTTTATTGGCACAATTCCCCAGATATAAATAATCTCTTCCGAGAACAACACTCCAAAGGCTAACAGCAATCCAAAAATAGCACCTGATGCTCCTACTGTAAAAGCGACTTGGCTCATGTTCATTAATGCAAAGCACAATCCTCCACCAATTCCAGTAATCAGATAGTACTTTAAGAATTCCTTCGATCCCCAAATACGTTCCAGCGCCGACCCGAACATCCACAGCGCGATCATGTTGAACAGAATGTGCGTAATGTCCTTATGTAAAAACATATACGTTACAATCTGCCATAAACGACCACTAAAGAATGCTGGTGGGAATAAAGCAAAATTCATGTAGAATATGCTCTCCAGACCGAACAGCGACTGCGCGACAAAGATCGTCACATTCGCCAGAATCAGAAATTTAACAACCTCGGTCCAGGCCATCCCGGCGGGCACAAAATTCAACTGTCTATTGTAAAGGCTCATGCTTTCCTATTTGAATCATCTTAAAGAATCACTCGATTGCGATTTTCCACAGATAGTTATGGATATTATTGTTATTGCCGGAGCGAATCATGACCCGGTTTTCGCCCGGAATCAATGTATGCTGCAGGGACCATTCCTCGAATCTGTCGAACTCGACGGCTTCCGGCCCGTTATGCGGCCGGTAATTATCGAGGAAAATTCTGCCGTTGACCATCACGGTAACTTCACTGCGGCCTGATATGCTGAGCGGATATTTTTTGTTGGAACGATACAGATACAGCTTCAGACTCAGCGGCAGCGCGGAAACTTCTCCTTCCGGCATGGTAAAGATAAACTCGATATAATCACTTCCCGGAGGATTACGATTCGGATCGCCCATCCCTAACTCCCAGCCGAATTTCTGCGAACCGGGAATCTCCTTTACGCGCGGCCCGTGCGTAGCGGATACTTTCGGCGCTTCACCCTTAAAATAAACTCCAACCTCGTAGCCGATATTACCCTCAGTCATTACGGTGTTTTCCGCTGTGCAGTAGGCCGCAAATTCCAGCATCTTCAAGTAAGTTCCGGTAACCACGGGATTCGCATTGGTCGGTGTAACGGTCAGCCGGACCGGTTCAGGAGAGACATAGTCCGCGACGTCTCCGAACATAATATTAAACACGCCGAACTCGTGCGGAATAATCGCTTCGCCTGTTCCCACCAGCACACTGTCAATAAAGATTTCGCCTTCAATCGGCTCGGTCCGAATCGTAATCTCGCGTCGTGTCTTTTGTTCCTCGATCAAGGTAAAGAAAATGAACTGTGACGAAGCCGCCCGGCTCACTCGCACCGCTTGTTCCTGAGGTGTGCAGGTGTATCCTTCTAATTCCGCACGAATCGTATAAGTTCCCGCCTCCAGCGTCAGCGTTGTGGGAGTTTTCTCCTCTTGCAGCTTATCGTTGACATAGATAGTGGCCCCCGCTCGAGAACTCGATATCTCCACCGATCCCAT
>JAHJDJ010000376.1 GCA_018812585.1 bacterium | reverse complement strand
TACTCTGTCCCAATAGGGGCACGTTTGATTTCACCTAAATCTGCCATGATTATCCTCCTTCTTATTAGGCGAGTTTAATTACTCCTGGCAAATTGGCTGTGAGTAGTACCAGGAGTAAGATAACTCAAGTATACAAGAAAATCAACAATATTTATGCCAATTATAATAAGGGCAAAGTGGAGACTAAATCATTGAAGACTTTGTATTAACGCTTTGTTCATAGCGTCAAATAAACTATATACCAGAGTTTACCGGTCAAAATCAGTCGCTTGCTGGTCAAAATCGGTCGGTGGAATGTTAAACTATATGGGCATGAAAACTTGTTTATACGAGGTTATTAGAGATGTAATATTTTCCCCCTTACCATGAACACCCCATATTCTCCTTGACACTCCACTTTATTTTTTTATGCTAAACGCAAAATACGCCCCCCTGCCCTTTGGGTTGTTTGATTAAATGAGGATGGAACCTATCTAACGCGGGGCTATACTCCCCAAACCCTGCCCGGTGGAAGTGCGCCCCCTTGGGGGAGGGTATGCCCCATGTTATATTTTTTGGTCGGAGGGCGAGAAGAACCCATACATATATCGAAGGGAGTGGTGGAACGGGACTCCGCCTCCTGATTCGGTTTCGGCCTAAAAAAGACTCCCCCCCCTCCCCTTATTTTTCGGCTATTTCTGGCCTGTTTTACCGCTATTCCGGGCCTATCGTTTGGGAGTCAATATCCCCTTGCAGGCACATTTCCTCTCGCTGAGCAATTAAAGCGCTCCACGGACTTATAAACCCTAAAAACGGCCTATCCTGAAGCCCCTCCTTACCCCTGTTTCAAGCCTATTCAATCCCTATTTTTGACTTAATCCTATCGTCAAGAGAATTATTTATTTAGCATTTCGCCTATTATAGAGTACGCCTGTCTTTGATGATGGTGCTGAAAAAAAATCATTTATTTTCAAACCAGTGATTCTCTTCGATTATTTCGAGCCAGTGTTCCCCGTCAGACCTTATTAGACCCAAAGGGTGTAAAATCGCTCTTTAGCTTTTCGTCCAAACTGTCCGAAAGACTTTGATGACGTACATCAGAACAGCAAATAGGATTAATGTATTGAATCTCCTGCCGCGCTCCGATTGGGGGTAGAAAGATTTAGACAGGTTATTTCTGCAATATCATCTTTCTGGTGATAACACCATCGCTGGAACTCAAGCGATATAGATACACTCCAGATGCTAAACCTGTTCCATCAAAGCGGGCGTAATGCTGTCCAGGTTCTTTAAATCCTTCAACCAGTCGGGCAACCTCACGCCCTTGAATATCATAGACATTCAATAACACGGAACCCGCAACTCGCAACTCGTAACTAAGCTCGGTCGTCGGATTGAAGGGATTGGGATAAGCGCCCAGCACAGCATAGTTATCTGGAGTCTGAGTATCCACAAAATCCATGGAGATCTCTTCGAACGCTTCGCCGGTATTCAGGGCGCCACCCGAAACGGCATCCAACGTGCTGCCCTGCTTGGTGAAGGTGAAGCTGTCGGAAGAGGTTTCCCAACCCGAAGTGACGAAAGCATTGAACGTATAGCGCCCATTCGGGAAGTCAGAGGGAATCCATTGGGTACGGATGCGGTTGACGTTAAGGTTGGGTGAGGTAGTGACCGTTACCGGCCCGATGACCGGACCATAGATCGATCCGTCCGGTATGGTAATGTCACACCAGATCGTGGCATAAAGCGGTGACCAGGTGCAATTTGACACGGTGATGAGGAAATTGAAGCTGCCGCCATAGGTCTGTATCAACAGTGGAGCATCGTAAGGGGTCGCTAAGATGCGAACGGGCTTACTTTGATCGTAGAAATTCGCTCCCATATCGATGCGGGTGTTGTCAGGATCATAGGGATCGTAAGGATCTCCGGCATCGATGCAGGGCGACCCCCAGAGGAGATCACCGTGGGGTTGCGCTGTGGTCGCAAACATGGGATCAGCATCCATGTTCCCTACCCCATACCAACCGCCTTCGATGTTGGAATAGGTAACAGAGCCTGGATAGCCACCGATCTGTCCCCAGGAATTTCCGCGGATGATCGAATTTTCGATGTTGATCGTGCTGGAAGCAAAGTAAACCCCTCCGGTAGAAACGCCGGAGTTATTTCTCACCGTATTCTTGTTGAACAGACCGCTTGAACCTGAGTAGTAAATACCACCTGCATTACTCCATGCAGTATTGTGGGCGACATTATTTCTAAGCAGATTTACGGTGGAGGACGAGTAAATGTATACGCCACCGCCATTCTGAGCCGCATTATGTGAGATAATGTTATCTTCCAAGGTTTGACTTGATGCGCTAAGGTATAAGCCTCCACCTGTAGCGCTTGATCCGGTCGTATTGTAGGCGATGAAATTCCTTCTGAAGGTGTTACCGGTGTAAACTGAGTAAACACCTGCTCCGTGACTGGAACTGGTGTTATTGAAGATATCGTTATCTTCGATGATGTTATTGGGAGAGAGGCAGGAAATCCCGCCGCCGGTCTGGCTGGTAGTGTTACTGGCGATGGTATTCCTCCGAACGGTGGCTACAGAATTGCTCCGCAGCACAATCCCGCCTCCATCATCCGCGGCATGATTGCCGATGATGAGGTTATCTTCGATGGTTACAGTCGAATTCTCGCAGCAGATGCCGCCACCCCAGTCATTGGTAGAATTGTTGGTGATGGTGTTCTTGTTGATGATACCGCTGGTATTTGTCAATGTTATTCCACCACCGTCATCGCCGGACCAGTTGCCGGTCAGTGTGTTGTTCGTGAAGGTGACGTTGCAATTGACCAGCCAGACCGCTCCACACCAGTCATCGGCGTGGTTATTGGCGATGTAGTTGGCGTGAATGGTAGGGCTGCCGTAGGCAAAGTAGATCGCTCCGCAGTCGTCATCGCCGAAGCAGTTGGTGAAACTGCAGAAGGCGATTTCCGAATTAGAATAAGAAGCCCAGATAGCTCCACCATCAGTCAACGCCTTGCAGTCGTCGAACTGGCAGCCAACGATTGTCGGGCTGCAGTGATCGATCTGCACGCCGCCGCCGTTGGTGTCGTAACCTGACGCATAGGCGTGCTTGATGGTGCAATTTTCCAGCCGGGAATTATTGGATGCATAAAGGAGGCGGATACCGTGCCAGTACTGTCCGTAGTAATAGGAATCGAAACGGATGGGATCCCATTCGGTGCCGACGGCGTGCAGAGTGGCGCTGGACTGGACGATCAGCTTGTAGTTACCCATGAACAGTACTTCGACGCCGGGATTGATGGTCAGCGATTGCCACGAGGGGACGACGATTTCGCCGACAACCTTTACCGTGTCAGCGTACCAGACTCCCGATACGTTGCCGCTGACGGTGATGGTGTAGCTTTGAGCTGCCACTGGAAGGAGAAGAGCGAGGCAAAGAAGCAGTATAATAGTGCGCATGATAACCTCCGTGAATGATTGAAAATGTGAAGAGTGTCGAGTTTTTTCTTTGCGTGGATTTATTTTATTCTGGATCTTACGCATGTAGGGGCAGGTCTTCCGGCAGTCGCCGGATCCCTTCGGGCAAGACCTGCCCCTACAGGGAATTAACAAGGGGTTGCAACCCCTTGTTGCTGCGGAGGTATGCCTCGCCCCTACACGCGTTTACTACTTCATTAAAATCATTTTACCGATCTTGTAGGTCGGGGGTGCTTCCCCCGACACTTCCAATCGATATAGATAAAGTCCTGAAGCCAATCCAGACCCATCGAAGGTGACTTCATGGTGTCCGACATCCCGGAAACCGTCGATGAGAGTAGCCACATTCCGCCCTGAAATATCGTAAACCGAAAGTTTTACGTGGCTGAATGCTGAAAGCTGATAGCTGATGGCTGTCATCGGATTAAAGGGATTAGGATAGGCGCTGTGCAGCGTCGTTGTTTGAGGCATAATGGCTGCTGATGCATCCTGGAGATTGTCGAAGGATTCACCTGTGTTCAACCAATCACCGCCGTCGTCCGTCGATCCGTATTTGGTGAATTTGAATTCACTGACCGAAGTGTCTGCTCCGACCACAGCATAAGCGCGATAGCGATAAATTCCCGTCGGCGCATAAGCAGGAATTGCCTGAATGCGCAGACGATTTACATTCAAGCCTGCTGAGGTGTTGACCATCACTGGCCCAATAATGGGTCCATAAGTCGATCCGCCAGGAAGAACGATTTCTGTCCAGATAGTGGTCGATTGCATGGAAACAGTCGAATTGGAGACCGTAATCAGGAAATTGAAACTGCCGCCGCCTGCCGGGATCAGCAGCGGTGCATCGAAAGGCGTCACCAGTACCCTGACTGGATTGCTCTGGTCATAATAATGCCCTCCCATATCTGCAATAGTCCCGTCAGGGTCGTAAGCCACATAGGGATCTCCGGCGTCGATGCAGGGAGACCCCCAGAGCAGATCGCTGAAAGGCTGTGCCACTGTAGCAAACATTGGATCCGCGTCGATATTGCCAGTACCACCCCAACCGCCCTGGATATTGGTGTAGGTCACTCCCCCGGGGAATCCGCCAAGCTGATCCGGTGTATTGTTGCGAACGATCGAATTGGTGATAGGAATCGTCGAGGTCTGAAAGTACATCCCCCCACCGGAAGAGGCGGTGTTGCTGCGGATGGTGTTTTTGTTAATGAATCCAGTGGAAGTGTGGAAGTAAGCTCCGCCTCCACTGGTCACAGCGCTGTTGTAAGAGATATCGTTGCGGAGGAACTGGGTGTTAGCACTGCTATAGAAGTAGGCGCCGCCACCATTTTGAGCTGAATTTCCACTGATGACATTATCGGTGACGAGCTCATTATCGTGTTCAGAGTAGATGCCACCGCCATTATATCCGGTACCACAACTGTTGCCAGCGATGAAATTATTCTGGATGGTGTTGCCGGAGTAATAACTGGCAATACCTCCTCCATTTCGCACCGCGTGATTGCCATAGATTTCATTATCGGTGATCAGGTTCGGCCCCGAATTAAAAGCGATACCACCACCGTTGTAGTTCGACGTATTATCAGCGATAACATTTCCTACTATCGTCAGATTAGAGCCACTGGCAAGCCATATCCCCGCACCGTTATCCGTGGAAGAATTGCCGATGATCAGGTTGTACTCGATGATCGGATCGGAATTATAACAGCTGATGCCTCCTCCCAGGTCACCGGTTGAATTATTTGAGATCGTATTGTGGCTGATGATCCCATTGGATGATTCAAACCCGATACCACCGGCATCATCACCACACCAGTTGCCGGTAATGGTATTGTCGGTTAAAGTAACGTAGGAGCAGTAATAGAAATACATACCGCCACCCCAGTCATCCGCCCAGTTTGACATGACCAGGTTTCCAGTCAAGGTGGGGTTCGAGTATGCGAAGTAGATTCCTCCCCAATCGTCATCGCCAAAGTTGTTGGAGATGGTGCAGTAGCTGATGGTTGAATTGGAGGTCGTTGCCCAGATTCCGCCACCATCATATAAGGCTTTACAACTGTCGATGGTGCAGTGAGTAATGGTCGGACTGCAGGTATTGATCTGAATTCCGCCGCCATTGGTGTCAGCGCCGGAAGCGTAAGCGTGCTTGATGATGCAGTATTCCAAGCGGCTGGAGTCTGCTGCGCTCAGGAAGCGGAGACCGTGCCAGTAGATTCCGGCATAGTACCAGTCGAAGCGGATCGGGTTCATCTCAGTGCCTATGGCTGAAAGCCCGGCAGCGTTTTGGACGATCAGTTTGTAATTCCCCATAAACAGTACTTCGACGCCGGGGGCGATTGTCAAACCATAACCGGAGGGCACCACCACCTCGCCTATAACCAGAACCGTATCAGCCAGCCATTCACCCGAACAATTTCCTGAAACCATAATGACTGAACTGTGCGCCGCCAATGGGAGCAGCAGGCATAGTGTAAAAACCAGGATAGAAATACGCATAATAACCTCCCTGAGGGTTAGTTACATTGTTCATAAACCGAGATATTATTTCATTAGCACGAATTTTCTTGAAGCTGACATTTCGTCAGTGTTCAATTGGTAGATATAAACTCCCGATGCCAGCCCTGAACCATCGAACGTGACTTCATGGTGTCCGACATCGCGATAACCATCCACCAGTCGGGCAACTTCACGCCCCTGAATGTCATAGACATTCAACAACACGGAACCCGCAACTCGCAACTCGTAACTTATTTCGGTTGTCGGATTGAAGGGATTGGGGAAAGCGACGTGCAGCATAGTCGTTTCGGGCATGATGGACGCTGATCCAGGACCGTCCGATAGATCGTCGAAATCTTCGCCGGAGTTTTGCCAGGATGAAGCGGCATCGCCGCCCTCTTCGAAATCCATTTTGGCGAAGACGAAACTGCTGGTCGATGTATCCTCACCGCAAACCGCGTAGGCGTTATAGGTATAAATGCCGGATGGAGCATTAAATGGAACGGTCTGCGATCGGACCCGCAAAATATTGGACTCACCATCAGGCGTAACCTGCAGGGGACCAATCACCGGGCCCGAAGTGCTTCCTCCAGGGAGCGTAATGTCGCACCAGATGGTGGTGTTCAACGGGGAAAGCGCACAATTGGAAAGCGCTAAGAGGAAACTTATTTCACCTCCTTCTGAGGGCACTTGGATGGGCGCATCATAAGGAATGGCGACGATGCGTACCGGCGTTAGCTGGTCGTAGAAATGGGTTCCTACATCAGAAATGGTTGAATCCGGATCGGTGTACGATGGATTGCCGTTGTCGATGCAGGGGGAGCCCCAGAGCAAATGACCATCGGGTTGCAGAGGCGCAATGAACATCGGATCACGGTCGAAATTGCCCTGACCCGTATAGCCACCGCTGACGTCGGAATAAGTGACAGTGATATTTTGACC
>JAHJDJ010000375.1 GCA_018812585.1 bacterium | reverse complement strand
GGTTATCGTCCGCAGTTTTACTTCCGTACCACGGACGTGACGGGGGCTATCGAACTGCCGGAAGGCATGGAGATGGTCATGCCGGGCGACCACGTGGACATGAAGGGTGAATTGATCACTCCGATCGCCATGGAAGAGGGTCTGCGTTTTGCTATTCGTGAAGGCGGCCGCACCATCGGCGCCGGTGTCGTGACGAAGATTCTGGAGTAACCTTACCTGGATAGGAATCATGCCTCGAGATATTATCACATTGGCCTGCGGCGAGTGTAAACGCAGAAATTACACCACCACAAAGAACAAGCGTACCCAGTCCGGTAGGGTTGAATACAAGAAGTATTGTCCCTTCTGCCGTCTTCATACGATGCACAAAGAGACGCGCTAAGCGCCAGGGATAAATGATTCAGGCCAGTAGCTCGAACGGTTAGAGCACCGGTCTCCAAAACCGGGTGTTGGGGGTTCGAATCCCTCCTGGCCTGCGCTACATTCTGGAACCAAGATGTTCAAGAAACTACAAAATTATCTCCGTGACGTCCAAAGGGAGATGTCCAAAGTAAGTTGGCCGACACGCCCTGAACTGCGTGAATCGACTGTGATTGTCATTATCATCTCATTGATTATGGCAGTCTATATTTTCACTATCGATACCGGTCTGACTGCTATTATAAAACTGGTGTTGTAACCAGAAAATCAACGGCAACAGATAGCAGACACTACCTGAGCTTGCCGTTATTAAGTTCTAGTAAATCAGATGGCTTTGATGTGGTACACTGTCCAGGTTTTTACCGGACAGGAGCAAAAAATCAAGAATTATCTCGATACCGAAATCGAACGGTTGGGAATACGCGATCAAATCGCCACTGTGTTGATCCCTTCCGAAGAGGTCATCGAGATGAAGAACGGGAAAAAGAAGTCCAAGCGACGCGTCTTCTTCCCGGGTTATATGCTCCTTGAATCTGATCTCACAAAAGAAATAAAGCATCTGATCCTGAACACCCCCAGCGTGATCAATTTTGTCGGTCCGAATAACGAACCGACCCCCTTGAGTCCTGCTGAAGTAAACCGAATCTTAGGTAGAGTTGATCAGGTCAGAGACCAGGAAACAGTCGAAGTGCCTTTCCAGGTTGACGATGCCATTCGTGTCATTGACGGCCCGTTCAAAGATTTTACCGGGTTTATCAAGGAGGTCAGCTTGGATAAGCGTAAACTGAAGGTCATGGTTTCGATCTTCGGACGATCAACACCTGTCGAGCTCGACTTCCTGCAGGTAACAACAGATTTAACAACATCCTAATAAGAATTATCTCTAACTGGAATCCGGATGTCTCATGGCTAAGAAGATTCTCGGAACGATCAAATTACATATTGCTGGTGGACAAGCGAATCCGTCGCCACCCGTGGGGCCGGCGTTGTCGCAGCGAGGCGTCAACATCATGGAATTCTGCAAAACCTTCAATTCCCGCACGCAAGATAAGGTTGGCTACACAATTCCCGTGGTGATTACTGTCTATCATGATCGCTCTTTCTCGTTTATCACAAAAACTCCGCCAGCCTCGACGTTGATTAGAAAAACGCTGAAGTTGGATAAGGGATCCGGTGAACCCAACCGGGTTAAAGTTGCGTCAATCAGTAAGGACCAACTGCGCGAAATCGCCGAAGCTAAGATGGAAGATTTGAACGCGCACGATGTTGAAGCTGCCATGACCATTATTGCCGGTACTGCCCGCAGTATGGGCGTTACGGTTAAACCATAACCAATGCGTTGATCAGACCATGAAACACAGTCAAAGATATAACGATAACAAAAGCAAAATCGACCGCTTTGTCGAATACGAAGTCGACGAGGCTTTCGATAAGCTGAAAAGCACTTCGAACGCTAAATTCAATGAGACGGTCGAAGTCGCTGTAAACCTGGGCGTTGATCCTCGCCACGCTGATCAGATCGTAAGAGGCACCTGTTCACTACCGCATGGTACCGGTAAGGTGGTGCGCGTGCTGGTTCTTGCAAAAGGACCCAAGCAGGAAGAAGCAAAGAACGCTGGCGCCGATTATGTTGGGCTGGAGGACTACGTCGAAAAAATCCAGAGTGGATGGACCGACGTAGACGCCATTGTTGCCACGCCGGACGTGATGGGTATTATTGGTAAATTAGGACGCGTATTAGGTCCCCGCGGCTTAATGCCGAATCCAAAGTCCGGTACTGTGACGATGGACGTCGCCGAGGCCGTGCAGGCTGTCAAAGGTGGACGGATTGACTTCAGAACGGATAAATTCGGCATCCTGCATGCGGTAATAGGAAAATCGTCTTTCGAGAAACAGCAGCTTATCGAAAATTTGCAGGAATTCATACGAACAGTCCTGCGCTTGAAGCCGCCTGTGGCCAAAGGTCAATACGTCAAAAACGTGACTATCTGTTCGACTTTGGGTCCCGGCGTTAAAATTAATCGTGCAGCGCTGTTAAGTTCGCTCAAGTAACCTAATCATTGGCTATATCGATGTCACACGAACCACACCCCACGCAGCAAAAGATCGACACGGTTAAAGATTTAACCGAACTATTACAGCAGGCAAAAGGGATTTATCTTGCTGATTTCTCCGGTCTGAATGTCGAAAAAACGAACGAATTGCGCAACGACCTTCGCAAAGAACAGATTATTTATAAAGTCATCAAAAACACCTTGATTCGTCATGCGTGTGAAGAGGCAGGATTTAAAGATCTGATTCAGCATCTTGAAGGTCCAACTGCCGTGGCGCTGTCACTCGATGATCCGGTCTCTCCAGTTAGAGTTATTTCGGAATTCGGAAATAAAATCGAGAAGGACAAGAAGAAGCCGACGATCAAAGCTGGTATCCTGGAAAACAGCTATGTTGGCGCGGATCAGGTTGATAAGCTTAAAGACATTCCTACAAGGGACGTCCTGCTGTCACAAATTCTTTCCTGTTTGCAGGCGCCCATTGCGGAATTTGTTGGCGTTCTAAACGAAATCGTAAGATCGTTTGTGGCGGTTTTGCAGGCAATCATCGATAAAAAGCAGGCCGAAGGCGAAGCCTGATTTATCTCATAGACAAATAAAAATAATAACTTAATACATAGGAGTTCAAAGTGGAAGAAATCATCCAGGCCATTGAGAAAATGACCGTTCTCGATCTGGTCAAGCTTAAGGAAGCCTTGGAAGAGAAGTTTGGCGTCACTGCGGCTGCTCCCATGGCTATGGCTATGCCTGGTGTCGGACCCGCTGCTGCTGCCCCTGCAGAAGAAGAACAGACAGAATTCGAAGTGGTCCTGAAGGAAATTGGCGCCAAGAAGATTCAGGTCATCAAGGTCATCCGTCAGATTACCAATCTGGGCTTAAAAGAAGCCAAGGAGTTGGTGGACTCAGCGCCCAGCACAATCAAAGAGTCTGCCACCAAAGATGAAGCTAACGAGATCAAAGAAAAAGTCGAAGCTGAAGGCGCAACCGTCGAGTTGAAATAACATCATGGTTATTTCCAATCACTATGATGACGACATCAGATAGCTCTTTAGAAGTTGCATCTATCTTCTAAGATCTTAGAGGAGAGCGGCAACTTCTTTTTCTTGAGAAGTAGCAACTCAATCCCCCTTAGCGGAGGCGTCTGTTGAGTTCCAGAAAAAGAATAGATCGGGTATCTTTTGGTAAGATTAAAGCCATCCTTGATATCCCTGATCTGCTGGACGTACAGGTTCAGTCATACAAAGACTTTCTCCAAGCTGATGTGCTCCCATCCGAACGCGAAAAGAAAGGTCTTCAGGCAGTTTTTCTGAATATCTTTCCCATCATCGACAATCGGGAAGAGCACATTCTGGAGTTTGTAGAATACTACATCGAACCCCCGAAATATTCGGTGGAAGAGTGCCGTGAACGCGGGGTAACTTATTCCGCGCCGCTAAAGGCCATTCTCCGTCTGTCCAGTCGGCGTGAAACCGATGAGCTCGGCAGTTTCGATCACACCTTGGAAACAGATGTTTACCTGGGGAATCTGCCCTTGATGACGGATGGCGGCACCTTCATCATCAACGGAGCAGAACGAGTCATCGTCAGTCAGTTGCACCGTTCCCCGGGCGTCTTTTTCGGAGATTCGATTCATCCGAACGGGACCAAGATTTACTCTGCCCGCATTATTCCTTTCCGGGGAAGCTGGGTGGAGTTCACTACTGACATCAATGATGTTCTGCACGTTTATATCGACCGCCGGAAACGGTTCCCGGTTTCCACCTTGTTGCGCGCTTTGGGCTATTCGTCTGACTTAGAGATCATCCAGCTCTTCGATTTAATCGAAGAAGTCCCCCTGTCACGCAAAGGGATCGATAAGTATTTCGGCCGCATGCTGGTCGTGGATGTGGTCGATGCAGAAACGGGTGAAATCGTCGTGCAGAAGGGTAAATTGTTCGACGAGGAAATCCACAAGGCGCTGAAGAAAGCCAAAATCAAGCGGATTCACTTCCTGAAGAGTAAAAAGAAGAAGAATCCGGTTTTTGAAATTCTGAGCAACACGTTAGCCAAGGACCGCACCGAGAACGAAGAGGAAGCTCTGGAGCTGTTCTACCAGGAGCTGCGTTCCGGTGATCCCCCGGATCTGGAAACTGCACGCCGTCTCCTGTTCCGTCTGTTTTTCGACGAGAAACGCTACGACCTGGGTAAAGTCGGCCGGTTCCGTATCAATACGAAACTTGACCTGGACATTCCTATGGATTGTACGGTCTTGACGGTGGAAGATATCATTACCATTGTCAAGTTCGTTTTGAAGTTGAAGATCGGTGAAGAGACGACCGACGATATCGATCATCTCGGTAATCGGCGCATCCGGACGGTGGGCGAACAGTTGGCGAATCAATTCTCAGTCGCTTTGTCGCGTATGGCGCGTACGATCAAGGAACGTATGAACCTGCGCGACACCGAGCAACTGACTCCTCAAGATCTGGTCAATGTCCGCACCATCAGCTCGGTCATCAATACGTTCTTCGGTACTAATCAGCTTTCTCAGTTCCTGGATCAGGTCAACCCGTTGACGGAATTGACACACAAGCGCCGTTTAAGCGCCTTGGGGCCTGGTGGTCTGACCCGCGAACGGGCTGGTTTTGAGGTGCGTGACGTGCACTATACTCACTATGGCCGCCTCTGTCCGATTGAAACGCCGGAAGGTCCCAATATCGGTTTGATTTCATCGCTCTGCACCTATGGCCGGATCAACGAACTTGGATTCATTGAAACTCCTTACCGCAAGGTAAAGAACGGTAAAGTAACCAAGCAGATTGAGTATCTGACGGCAGACGATGAAGATAAATATGTCATTGCTCAAGCGAACGCGCCCATCACCGAAAAAGGCGAATTTGTCCGTGATCGTGTGAAGACTCGGTACAAAGTTGAGTTCCCGGTTGTCCCACCTAGTGAAGTCGATTTCATGGATGTTTCATCCAATCAGATCGTCTCTATTGCCGCGGCCATGATTCCCTTCCTGGAACATGACGACGCCAACCGCGCCCTGATGGGCTCGAACATGCAGCGCCAGGCAGTCCCGCTGTTAGTGCCGGAAGCTCCTATTGTAGGCACTGGTATGGAACGCTTAGCTGCCGAAGACAGCCGTGCGGTCATCGCCGCTGAAGAAGATGGCACGGTAGTGCGCGTTACCGCAGAAGAGATACACGTGAAACCCAAAGCCAAGGGTGATAATGGCGGCGCTGTTCATGTCTATAAGCTGAAGAAATTCGTGCGCAGCAACCAGGATACCTCTATCAATCAGAAACCGGTTGCGCGCAAAGGCGAAAGCGTGCGCCAAGGCGACGTCATGGCTGATGGCTGTGCCACTGAGCGCGGCGATTTAGCCCTGGGTCGTAACGTGCTTTGCGCCTTCATGCCCTGGTACGGATATAACTTTGAAGATTCCATCATCGTCAGCGAACGGATGGTTTCTAACGATGTCTTTACCTCTATCCACATTGAAGAGCTGGACCTGCAAGTCCGTGAAACGAAGCGTGGGGAAGAGGAGCTGACTCGTGAAATCCCGAATGTTTCCGAGGAAGCAACTAAAGATCTGGACGAAAACGGTATCATTCGGATTGGCGCTGAAGTGGCCTACGGTGATATCATCATCGGTAAGGTAACTCCAAAAGGCGAGATGGACTTGACGCCGGAAGATAAGCTGCTGAAAGCTATTTTCGGCGATAAAGCCGGCGATGTTAAAGATGCCTCTCTGAAAGCTCATGCCGGTATGCACGGGATTGTCATTGCAAACAAACTTTTCAGCCGCAAACGCAAGGACGTCAAAACCCGCAAGGAAGACCGCCTCAAGTTGAAGGAGCTGGAGGATAAATACCAGAATGAAGTCGAACATCTGAAGAAAGCTCGATTGGTTGAGCTGACCGAAATACTGAAGGGAAAGAAATCCCGCGCAATTCGGGATCGTAATCTGGAAGAAATCATCATTCAGGAAGGCGAGACTTTTAACGCCAAATTGTTCGAACGTGTCGACGTTGATGAACTGGAAGCATCCTACGATTGGACCGCGATCCAGGCGACCAACGAGCTGATCGAACTTTGCTTCGAAAAGCACGAAGAACGCATCGATGTGATCACAGTCGATTACCGTAACGAAAAGCATAAGATCCAGGGCGGCGACGAACTGCCCAGCGGTATTGTGCAGTTGGCGAAAGTTTATATCGCGCAGAAGCGCAAGCTTTCTGTCGGCGATAAAATGGCTGGCCGCCACGGTAACAAGGGCGTAGTCGGGAAAGTTGTGCCCGAAGAAGATATGCCGTTCCTGGAAGATGGGACTCCGATCGACATCATTCTGAACCCCCTGGGGGTGCCATCTCGTATGAATATCGGTCAGATCTTCGAAACCTCGCTGGGTTGGGCTGGTAAAGTCCTCGGTAAGTATTACTCAACGCCGGTGTTCGACGGCGCTGGTCTGGAGGACGTTCAAACCGAACTACGAGAAGCCGGTTTGCCACAATCAGGTAAAGTTATCCTTCACAACGGCCGTACCGGTGAAACGTTTGATCAGCGCGTCACAGTCGGTTATATCTACATGATGAAATTATCGCACTTGGTTGACGATAAAATCCATGCAAGGTCAATTGGACCTTATTCATTAATTACGCAACAGCCTCTGGGCGGTAAAGCCCAGTTCGGTGGTCAACGTTTTGGAGAGATGGAAGTATGGGCTTTGGAAGCTTACGGCGCAGCCCATATCCTGCAAGAGATTCTCACCGTCAAATCCGACGACGTCGAAGGTCGCGCCCGAACCTATGAAGCGATCGTAAAAGGCGAAAATCTACCTGTGCCAGGTGTTCCAGAATCCTTTAACGTTTTAATCAACGAGCTTCAGGGGCTTGGTCTGGACGTGAAGTTAGAGTAGTTAATTACAATTTCTCTCAATCTTGTACGTTCAACGATCAGTCCCCGGAGGAAACGACATGTTGAATATACGCCCAAACGAACAAGATCACCAAAATTTCACACGCATCTCCATAAATCTTTCCAGTCCGCAGACGATCTTCGAAAGATCCCGCGGTGAGGTCATGAAGCCGGAGACCATCAATTACAGGTCCTATAAACCGGAAAAAGACGGTCTCTTTTGCGAACGCATCTTCGGGCCGGTGAAAGACTGGGAATGTCATTGCGGTAAATATCGCGGTATCCGTTATCGCGATATCGTCTGCGACCGCTGCGGGGTGGAAGTCACGCGTAAAGACGTCCGCCGCAAGCGCATGGGACATATCTCTCTGGCAGTGCCGGTTGTCCATATCTGGTATTTTCGCTCTCTTCCCTCAAAGATCGGATATATCCTGGAGATGACCGTTCGAGATCTGGAACGGATCATTTATTACGAAAATTACGTGATCATCTCTCCCGGGAAATCGGGTCTGCGAAAAAAAGATTTGATTCCAGAGGCAGAATACCAACGTTTATTGGTCGAATGCGGCGAAGAGAATGAGAAGCTCCCCGACGACGACAATCGCAAGTTTGTCGCTAAAATGGGCGGCGAAGCTATTTTCGAATTGCTGCAAATGGTGGACATCGAAGCGCTGTCTGCAGAATTGCGCGAGCAGGTCTCCCAGGAGACCTCATTGCAGCGGAAAAATGACGCCATCAAGAAATTGCGCATCATTGAAGCTTTCAAGATTCGCGATGACGGCAGTTTCAACCGCCCCGAGTGGATGGTTTTGTCGGTAGTTCCTGTTGTGCCCCCCGATCTTCGTCCACTGGTTCCTTTAGAAGGCGGTCGCTTCGCCACGTCCGACTTGAACGACCTTTACCGCCGCGTCATTATTCGTAATAATAGACTGAAGCGTTTAATCGAAATTCAGGCTCCTGAAGTTATTCTGCGCAACGAAAAGCGCATGCTGCAGGAGGCTGTCGATTCGCTCTTTGATAACGGCCGTAAATCGGTGGCAGTGCGTTCTGACAGTAACCGGCCGCTGAAATCCCTGTCGGATAACCTGAAAGGTAAGCAAGGCCGCTTCCGCCAGAATCTTTTAGGGAAACGCGTTGACTATTCCGGCCGCTCAGTGATCGTGGTCGGGCCTGAACTGAAGATCAATACTTGTGGCTTGCCCAAGGATATGGCGGTGGAACTGTTTAAACCGTTCATTATCCGCAAGCTGATCGAGCAGGAATATGCCAAAACGGTCAAATCCGCCAAGCGCCTGGTAGAGAGAAAAGAGGATGCCGTCTGGGAAATCCTGGAAGAGATCATCGCAGATCATCCCGTCCTGCTGAACCGCGCTCCGACGTTGCACCGCCTCGGTATTCAGGCGTTCCAACCGATTCTCATCGAAGGTAAAGCAATTCGTCTGCATCCACTGGTCTGTTCAGCCTTCAACGCTGACTTTGACGGTGACCAGATGGCTGTGCATATTCCATTGTCTTACGAAGCCCAGATCGAAGCCAAGCTGCTGATGCTGTCGACACAAAATCTACTGCACCCGGCTTCCGGAAGACCGATTGCCATTCCTTCGCAAGATATGGTTCTGGGCTGTTACTACCTGACCAAGGTCCGCCGCGGAGATATCGGCAGTAATAAAAAGTTCTTCGGTCCTGAAGAAGTGACGATGGCCGTTGACAATGGCATTATCAGTCTGCATTCTCCGATCAAAGTCCGTATCAATGGTAAACTCATTGAAACCACTGCAGGCCGCGTGATCTTCAACGGTATTCTCCCTGAAGCGCTTCGTTATAAACATTATATCAACGAGCTGCTGACGAAAAAGCGTCTGGGTCAGATTGCCGCCTACTGCCATAAAAGGGTCGGTATGAATGAAACGGCGCTGTTCCTGGATCGGCTCAAGGACCTGGGATTCACTTATGCCACCAATGGTGGGTTGTCGACCAGTCTGGAAGACGTCGAAATTCCCGAAGAAAAGCAGGGTCTGCTGGATATCGCCTTCGCAGAAGTCGAAAAGATTCAAAACCAGTACGAAAACGGTATCATCACCGACGGCGAACGTTATAATAAGATCATCGATATCTGGACGCATACCACCTCAGAAGTCGCTGACGTGATGGTCACACGCCTGAAGGATTCCAACCAGGGATTTAATCCCGTTTACATGATGATTGATTCCGGCGCCCGCGGTTCCAAAGAGCAGATTCGACAGTTGGCCGGTATGCGCGGTCTGATGGCTAAGCCGCAAAAAACCATGACTGGCTCCAAGGGCGAAATTATCGAATCACCGATTACCGCAAACTTCAAGGAAGGTTTGTCGGTATTGGAATATTTTATCTCAACGCACGGCGCCAGAAAAGGTCTGGCAGATACAGCTTTGAAGACGGCTGACGCTGGTTATCTGACGCGACGTCTGGTTGACGTAGCTCAGGATGTGATCATACGTCAAGAGGACTGCGGCACACTGCGAGGCATCACCATTGAAGCCATCAAAGAAGGCGAGGAAATCGCCGAACAGTTGGCTGAAAGAATTATGGGACGAGTTCTGGCGGAAGATGTATTCGATCCATTTTCTGGCGAGAAACTGCTCGATAATGGAACCATGATCGATGATCCTGAAGCTGAAGTTCTGGTGGCTCATGCCGTCGATAAGGTTCGTATTCGATCGGTATTGACCTGCGAAACTTTGAATGGCGTGTGCACCTCCTGTTACGGTATGAACCTCGCCAACGGCGGCCGCGTGGACCGCGGTGAAGCAGTCGGTGTGATAGCTGCCCAGTCGATTGGCGAACCTGGAACGCAGTTGACCCTGCGAACCTTCCATATCGGTGGTACCGCCAGCCGTATCGCGGCACAATCGCAGGTTCTATCTAAGTCAGACGGCGTCGTTGAATATGAGAATGTCTTCGCCATTCGGCACAAAGAGACGGGCAATATGGTCGCACTGCGGCGTAATGGCTTGATCAAGGTGCTGGACGAAGACAACCGCACGATCTCCAAGTACAACGTGCCCCACGGCGCTGAAATCCTGGTAAAAGTGGGCGAGGCTGTCAAGGCAGGAAACGAGTTGATGCGCTGGGACCCGTACGCGGCATCGATTATCGCCAACCAGGATGGCAGGGTTGTTTTCGTGGACATCAAGGAGGGTCAGTCTTACGCCCAGGAAACCGATGAAACCACTGGCAAGAAGCAGATGGTGATCATCGAAGTTCGTAACCGTAAATTGAATCCGCATATCCACCTTGATGATAAAGACGGTAATAAGTTAGAAAATATCAACATCCCTGTGGGCGCCAACCTGTTGGTGGATGACGGGGCTTGGGTGGAAGCCGGAGACGCCATCGCCAAGATTCCGCGCGAACAGTCCAAGACCAAGGATATCACCGGTGGTCTGCCGCGCGTCGCGGAACTCTTTGAAGTGCGTCGTCCGAAAGATCCTGCTATCGTCACTGAAATTGACGGCGTGGTGAAATTCGGCAGCCTGAAACGCGGTGTGCGTGAAATCCTCGTCAAGTCGCATGACGGCAAGATGGAGAAGAAGTATCAGGTGCCGTTCGGTAAGCACATCATCGTCAACGATGGTGAACATATCCAGGCTGGCGACCGCATCAGTGAAGGCTCCATCGTGCCTCAGGATATTCTGAATATTCTTGGCCCCAGCAAAGTTCAGGAATACCTCGTCAATGAAATTCAGGCGGTCTATCGACTGCAGGGTGTAAAGATCAACGATAAACACATCGAAGTGATCGTACGCCAGATGCTGCAGAAGGTTCGCGTTGAAGATCCAGGCGATACTGAATACCTGGAAGGTGATCAGGTCGATGCTTCTCGCTTTATTCCTGAAAACAAACTGTTGATCGGGAAGGTCGTGATCGAAAAAGTCGGCGATTCACGTTTCCAGATCGGTCAGTTGGCTGACAAGATGGAATTCAATCGTGAGAACCGTAAACTGGCCGCGGCAGAATTACAGCCAGGCAGCGCCCGTCCGGCGCGGCCTGCGATCTATACTCCCCTGCTGCTGGGAATCACCCAGGCCGCTCTTTCAACCGAAAGCTTCATTTCTGCTGCCAGCTTCCAGGAAACCACACGAGTCCTCACCGAAGCTGCTGTAGAACGCAAGATCGACTTCCTGAAAGGTTTGAAAGAAAATGTCATCATGGGGCATCTGATTCCAGCCGGAACGGGTTTGAGTGATTATAAGGGAATCGTTGTTGATGGCCCGGTTCGCGAAGAGGATGACTTAATCGCAGCCGCAGCCCTGGAAGAGGCTGAAGCAGAAGAGAAGGTCGATTCTGCTGCGATTCTTTTAGAGGATGCAAGTTCCCCTGAAGAGGATGAAGAATCTACCTCTGAAGAAGCTCCCTCGACCGATACCGAGAGAAGTGAATATAAGTCTGAACAAAAAGATGAAAAAGTCGTTGACAATTTAGATAAAAAAGAATAAATTATCTTTTCTATTGTCTTTTGAGGAATAAATGCCAACAGTCAATCAACTGATACGAAAAGGGCGGAAACGCCAAGCGAAAAAATCGAACACTCCAGCGCTGATGCGATGCCCGCAAAGGCGTGGGGTCTGTACCAGAGTTTATACGACAACACCGAAGAAACCGAATTCGGCATTGCGTAAAGTAGCTCGTGTCAGATTGACGCATGGCGCTGAAGTAACTTCCTATATCCCCGGTGAAGGCCATAATCTGCAGGAACACTCGATTGTGATGATTCGCGGCGGCCGTGTCAAGGATTTGCCGGGTGTGCGTTATCATGTCATTCGTGGCACTTTAGATACAGCAGGTGTGGACAACCGTAAACAGGGTAGATCCAAGTACGGTACTAAAAAGAAGTAATCCATCATGGCGCGTAGAAAAAGAGCGGTAAAACGGACGATCTTACCAGATCCCAAATATCACGATGTTAAGGTGGCGAAGTTCGTCAATAACCTCATGCATGGCGGTAAAAAAGCTGTGGCAGAAAGCATGCTGTACACAGCCTTTGATCGCATCCAAGAAAAAACTGGCAACGATCCCCTGGACGTCTTCCGCAAAGCCCTCGACAACGTCAAACCAAGCGTCGAAGTGAAATCCCGCCGCGTCGGTGGATCAACTTATCAGGTTCCCGTAGAAATACGGCCTGATCGGCAGCAAGCATTGGCTAATCGCTGGATTATCAGGTTCGCTCGCAACCGTAGCGAAAAGACCATGGCCGAGCGCTTAGCGGCAGAATTGACGGCTGCTGCCAACTCTGAAGGTTCTTCAGTCAAGAAACGGGAAGATACTCACCGTATGGCTGAAGCGAATAAAGCCTTCGCACATTTCCGCTGGTAAAAAACCGGTTTTTAGGTAAATAAAATTTAGCTTACGGGCAATCGATAGGCTTAGCCCGCTGGAACGATGCCGCGCAAAGACCCCATAAATATAATCCGGAATATCGGCATCATGGCCCACATCGATGCCGGTAAAACGACCACGACTGAAAGGATATTATTCTTTTCAGGCAAGATCCACCGGATGGGTGAAGTGCATAATGGGGCCACGGTGATGGATTGGATGGCTCAAGAGAAGGAAAGAGGCATCACGATTACATCCGCGGCAACGACCATATACTGGAATAAGTATCGTATCAATATCATAGATACACCCGGCCATGTGGATTTCACAGCCGAGGTGGAACGTTCTTTGAGAGTCTTAGACGGAGCAATTGCCCTCTTTTGTGCAGTTGGCGGAGTTGAACCGCAATCAGAAACCGTCTGGCATCAAGCGGATAAGTATAACATCCCCAGAATCGCCTTCATCAATAAGATGGACCGGGTTGGCGCAGATTTTCATGGCACGGTTGCAGCCATCGGAAAGAAACTGACTCGTCTGCCGGTTCCCATTCAGATCCCCTTTGGCGAAGGCGAATTGTTCAAAGGTTTGATTGATCTGATCACCATGAAGGCGATCGTTTATAACGCTACCTCATTGGGTGCGCTGTGGGGAGTGAGTGACATCCCCGATGATCTGGTGCCAGAAGCTGCTGAATACCGTGAAACCATGTTCGATGCCATTGCCAGTTACGACGATGAGCTGATGGAAGCAGTTCTGGATGATAAGAATGTGGATCCTGATCTGATTCATCGTGCCATTCGCAAGGCGACATTGGCAGGCGACATTGTGCCGGTCCTATTGGGTAGCGCATTTCGGAATAAAGGTGTGCAACATCTTTTAAACGCGGTTGTGAGCTACTTACCGAATCCTGCCGAGGTTGGGGAGGTCAAGGGAATTGACCCCAGGAAAGATCAACCGGCAACCCGCAAGCCTTCGGATGAAGAGCCATTCTCGGCGCTCTGCTTCAAAGTTGTCAGCGATCCGCATGTGGGTAAACTGAATTACCTTCGAGTTTATTCCGGTAAAGTCGAAGCGGGACAGGCGGTGTACAACCCGACAACTGGTAAGCGAGAACGGTTGAATAAGATACTGCAGATGTTTGCCAATAAACGGGAAGAGATCAAAGAAGCTTTCAGCGGTGACATCATCGCAGCCGTGGGGTTGAAAATGACCCGCACTGGTGATACCCTGTGTAATGAAGGCCACCCCATCATTCTGGAGAAGATGGATTTCCCGAAACCGGTTATTTCCGTGGCAATAGAACCACGCACGAAAGCGGATCAGGAAAAGATATCTGATGCATTGAATCGACTGGCTGAAGAAGATCCCACCTTCGAAGTTTCTACGAACCATGAAACCGGGCAGACCATCATCTCAGGAATGGGCGAACTTCACCTGGATATTTTAACCGACCGACTGATGAGGGAATTCAAGGTTCTGGCCAATATCGGTCAACCGCAGGTTGCCTACAAAGAGACAATCCGGCAAAAATCCCGCGGTGTTGGAAAATTTGTCCGCCAGACCGGAGGTCACGGTCAATACGGTCACGTAGAGATCGACATCGAGCCGGCAGAAGCGGGCGTCGGCTTCAGTTTCGAATGCCTGGTAGGACAGGATAGAATTCCAAAAGAGTACATTAATCCTCTATCACAGGGGATCCAGGAAGCGATGAAAACTGGCGTAGTTATGGGTTATCCACTGACAGATATCAAAGTGACAGTCGTTGAAGGATCCCATCATGACGTCGACTCATCCGAATTAGCTTTCAAGGTGGCTGGTTCCATGGCGCTGCAGGACGCAGTCAAAAAGGGCGATCCGATCATCATCGAGCCGATGATGTCACTGGAAGTTATTGTGCCGGATGTTTACCTGGGAGACGTTATCGGCAATTTGAATTCACGGCGAGCACACATAAAGGGCATAGAACCGAAGCTGAAAGCACAAACCCTGAGAGCGACGGTTCCCTTAGCAGAGATGTTCGGGTACGCAACCGATCTAAGATCATTGAGTCAGGGCCGAGCGGTCTTTGCGATGCAGTTTTCACATTATGAAGAAGCGCCAGATAAAATGCAGGATCAGGCTCTACCAAATTCGAAATTTACCCTAAGATAAAAACAACTTTTAATAGTACAGTAAGGATCATTCCATGGCCAAAGCGAAGTTTGAACGCACGAAGCCACACGTGAACGTCGGCACGATTGGACACGTGGATCACGGCAAGACGACGTTGACGGCGGCGATCACGCAGATTTTGTCGAAATCGGGATTGGCTACAGCCAAGACTTACGAAGAAATCGACAATGCTCCGGAAGAAAAAGCCCGGGGTCTGACGATCAACGTCCACCATGCGGAATATGAAACAGCCAACCGCCATTATGCTCACGTGGACTGTCCGGGTCACGCCGACTTTGTGAAGAACATGATCACGGGTGCGGCGCAGATGGACGGCGCCATCCTGGTGGTCTCGGCCGCAGACGGCCCCATGCCGCAGACGCGGGAACACGTTCTGCTGGCTCGCCAGGTGAACGTGCCTTATCTGGTCGTCTTTTTGAACAAAGTCGATCAGGTTGATGATGAAGAGCTGCTGGAACTGGTGGAACTGGAAGTCCGTGAACTGCTGTCGCAGTACGAATTTCCGGGCGACGATGTTCCGGTGATCCGCGGCAGCGCCCTGGAAGCGTTGTCCAACATCGACGATGCGGACAAGGTTGCTCCGATTCTCGAACTGATGGAAGCCGTGGACAGCTACATCCCCACGCCGGAACGTGACGTTGACAAGCCGTTCCTGATGCCGGTGGAAGACGTATTTTCGATCACCGGGCGCGGCACGGTGGGCACGGGACGTATCGAGCGCGGCAAGATCAAGGTCGGCGACGAGGTTGAGATCATCGGAATGGGCACGAAGCGCAAGACGGTCTGTACGGGCGTCGAGATGTTTCGTAAACTGTTAGACGACGGTCAGGCGGGCGACAACGTTGGTTTGTTGCTGCGCGGCGTAGAGAAGACGGAACTGGAACGCGGTCAGGTGATTGCGGCTCCGGGGACGATCGAGCCCCATACCAAATTCATGTGCGAAGTGTACGTGCTGGGCAAGAATGAAGGCGGTCGTCACAAGCCGTTCTTCAATGGTTATCGTCCGCAGTTTTACTTCCGTACCACGGACGTGACGGGGGCTATCGAACTGCCGGAAGGCATGGAGATGGTCATGCCGGGCGACCACGTGGACATGAAGGGTGAATTGATCACTCCGATCGCCATGGAAGAGGGT
>JAHJDJ010000374.1 GCA_018812585.1 bacterium | reverse complement strand
CTGGCACACGTTTAAATGTCAATAAAAGCAAGCCTAAGGTGTAAACTGTTACCGGCACCGGAGCTAAAAAATACGCCGCGATCTCCGGATAACCTTGTCCCAGTCGCAGGCTCAGCAACGGATATCCGACCAGTGCATACATCACAAAGATCGTCCCCATCACCGCGCAGTATCCCCCGCGATAACCGAACCACAGATTCTTTTCCTTGATTCCCTCGTAGACAATCAGCAGTCCCTGCAGCACGAATCCTGCCGCAAAATACTTGGCGGCGGGATTGATGGTCATGTAGAACAGCCAGTGATAGACCACACCGACCCAGATCCATGATACTCCGAGGAACAGACTGATCCATTTATTCCAGTGTTCTTTTTCCGCATACGCCGCCCCGGCCATCGCAAACATCACCCCCCACGCCACCAACTGCCCAACTCCCATCGCGTCGTTATAGGTAGCGTACATCCCGTATAATTCATCAATCGTGTAAGCAAACATGATTTCCTATGGTCTAATTCGCGCTTAATGCCACTTAGTTCTACTTGGATCCTTCTGGTTCCTTCTGGTTCCTTCTGGTACCTTCTGGTACCGCTTAATGCCCCCTAATTATATGCTCTAAAATCGTAACATCGAGTTTTTACTCAACTTAAAAATACCTAAGCATTAAATATTATTGAGTTTGCCTATTGACAATCCATCTATCTCGCCTTATATTACCGTTAAGCCGACTATGTTCGGCGGGAGATGTGACGAATTTGCCATCGCTAAGCAGACTACCAAAGTAGTCTGCTTTTGTTATATAAGTTCATCTTTATCCGGGAATATTTTCATACCATAACCACGGATTCTCCCTTGATCGTCTGATGCAATTCTACCCTGCATTATCCTCCAGAACTTGTCAACCATCCATGTCTTACTAACGTTTCCTGAAACTGCTTCGAGTTCTTGACTTGAGTACTCAAAAAGTGTGTTCCAATGCATTGGAAAACAGATTAAATCCGCAATTTCCAACCCGAGCCGATTATCTTTCTTTGAATATATAATCAATTCTTTTGAAGTAAGTCGTTTCCGTGCTTCCAGTGAAGTAAGTTTTACATTTGCAAAACTACTTCCTTCATTATAGATTTTTCGATATGACTTTGCCGTTCGAGGATCATACCCTGATCCACGTGCCTCAATCATCACCCTACATCTTAAGTCAGGCTTGTTTTCACCTGATTGTCGTTCTAATCTTTCAAGTTTCTTGAGAAAATAGATTGTCCTCTCAAGTAACCAAAGCATTATTAGATTATATGGATCAACAAGATACCTACTATAGCTGCTTGCCATTCTCTCTTTATCTATTGTAATCGAGACAAGTTGTCCATCCGTTTCCGATAAAAGCTCCAGAATATCTAACCAGAGATTCTGTCTACCACTTTCAGTCAGTGGCGTACGACCACGTGCCAGAAATAACTCGGTAAAATGAAACCGATACTCTCTGTCGCCAAAGTATTTCTTTTTAATGATCTCAAACTTTGGGCGAACAACTTTAAAATAATGATCTCCACGAACAAGATAACCAGCAATCGTTAAGAAGCGACTTTTAGCATCTTGATATACTCCAAAGGTAGAATGACCTGTCTCATCAAGATATAGAAGATATATTCTCTCGTACTTTTTAAGCTGCTCTTCGCTTATCATCAGGTTTCTCCTCTTCAAATCACAACCCCGGATGCCGCACACCCGGGGTTGTTTATATACTTGCCAATGTTCTCGAACGAGTCTCGTGCCCGATCAGTTCAACCTCACAGGCATGATCAGCATCAGCAAGTCCTCATTCTCTTCTTGTTCCGTGGGCCGCACGATGCCCGCCGAGGTGGACGTACCCAGCTCGAATTTCACTTCGTTGGTATCCACCTGCTTCAGGACATCCAGCACATAGCCCGCGTTATAGCCGATATCCATGGCCTCGCCGGCGAATTCACAAGGCACCGACTCGAAACCTTCGTTGCCCTGCTCGATATCTTCCACGCGAATCTGAAGTTCCGCTTTTTCCAGATGAATGCGGATTTGCCGCGAGATTTCATTAGAGAAGATCTGCGCGCGCCGCACCGCCGCTGTCAATTGATCCAGATCTACCTTCAGCAGATTCTTGTTCTCAGTCGGAATCACCGCTTGATAGTTCGGATATTTACCTTCGATCAGGCGCGTAATCAGCGTCGTATTGCCGATCCGGAACGCCAACTGCGAACCGGCAAAAGCGATCTCCGCGTCACCCTCGCCTTCCGCGATCCGCTGGACCGCAGACATCGCCTTTGACGGCACAATCGCAATATGCTCGTCGCCAGAATAGCCATTGGATTTGTAACCCACCCGTACCAGCCTGTGACCATCCGTTGTTACCAATTGAATTTCTTCCGCATTTACCTTCAAGAAAACTCCGGTCAACTGCGGCCGTAATTCATCTCTTGAAACCGCGAATAAACACTTACCGATCAGCCGACGCAATTTATTTCGTCCGATTTTGAACACATTACTCTCTTCCAGCTTCGGCACTTGCGGATAGTTATCCACACTCTCCGCCGAACAGGCATACTCGCGGCCTTCTGTATCGGAAATCTTGATTTGATTTTCCTTCCCCTTAACCTTCTCCACGGTAATCTGTTCATCTGGTAGTCCACGCAACAACTCCGTGAATTTTCTGGACGGCAAAAGCAAACGGCCATCTTCCGAGCCACTGACTTCCAGACGTGTCTGCATAGTAACTTCCATATCTGATCCCGTCAGTGTCAATATATTTCCCTTTAAATCAGCTAAAATATGCGAAAGCACAGGCATCGGACTCTTTGTAGGAACAACCGCCGAAAGCGGTGAGATAGCGGATGACAGGCTGCTTTGTGATGCGGAGAATTTCATTGATTCCTCGATAACAGATTCTTCTATGAAAAGAATATATTAAGAAAAGATAGTCGGAGTAGTAGATGTCGTGGAAACGTGAACAACTTCATCCGACCTGTTGTTATTTTTAACTTCATGTGAGTGAAAACCAAGTTAACTGCTTTCACTCTATCCCCTCTTCCTAACTCAAGATCAACTAAACTGAAATAATATTCTAATCGAGAGTGAAAGAGAGTGTACAAATAATTCACTTCCCCACTTAATTCACACGCTGTCCACTCATGAGAGTGAATAGTTTAATGTTCCATCTTCGTTAATGATAGTTTACGCTCTAATACCATTAATGCATTAATCACATCACTGTCATTCTTCATCTTACGATCAATAATGGTATCGCGCGCATGAATCACGGTCGAGTGATCGCGTCCTCCGAAAAAAGCGCCGATCGTTTTCAAGGAATGCTCCGTTAGCTCACACATCAATGTCATGGCGATCATCCTGGCAAAGACAATCTCTTTTTTGCGTGACTTGCCGCGCAACGCTTCCAGCGAAATCTTAAAATACTCAGCAACGGTTTCCTGAATTCGTTCCACCGGAGGCCGCCCGCCG
>JAHJDJ010000373.1 GCA_018812585.1 bacterium | reverse complement strand
GGTTATCGTCCGCAGTTTTACTTCCGTACCACGGACGTGACGGGGGCTATCGAACTGCCGGAAGGCATGGAGATGGTCATGCCGGGCGACCACGTGGACATGAAGGGTGAATTGATCACTCCGATCGCCATGGAAGAGGGTTTGCGTTTTGCTATTCGTGAAGGCGGCCGCACCATCGGCGCCGGTGTCGTGACGAAGATTCTGGAGTAATAAAACATGGCAGGTCAAACGATTCGCATTCGCCTCAAGGCGTACGATCATAATCTGATCGATAAATCAGCAGAAAAAATCATTCGCACGGCAAGATCTACCGGCGCTGCTATCTCAGGCCCGGTGCCTCTTCCGACGAAACGATCGCTTTATACCGTATTACGATCACCCCATGTGGATAAAAAATCACGGGAACAATTCGAAACCCGTATTCACAAGCGGTTGATCGAAATACTGAATTCCAACACCAAGACCATCGATGCTTTGATGAAGCTTGAGTTACCCTCGGGCGTCGACATTGAAATCAAAACTTGATCCTGCAAATCGTTCGCACAAGTACCATATTAGCTTAGATATAGAACTATGAGTTTCGCACTCGCACGCAAAATCGGTATGACACGCATCTTCGACGATGATGGGAATCACGTTCCAGTCACAGTACTGGAGATCGGTCCCTGCTGGGTCGTACAGGTTAAAAGAAAAGAAACCGACGGATACAACGCGGTTCAGGTTGGATTCGGAGCAGCCAAGGAAAAAGCTCTGAATACACCGAAGCTGGGCCATCTGAAGAAATTCGGAGTGGAGCCTCTGAGGCACCTGAAAGAGTTCTGCACGGATGAGATCGATGAGTACAAATCAGGCGACCTCCTGGAAGTAGAACGTTTCAAGGCAGGCCAGGAAGTTTCGGTGGCCGGTTATTCTAAAGGCCGCGGCTTCGCGGGTGTGTTCAAGCGGCACGGCTTCCACGGTCCCAATGCCACTCATGGTTCGCACGAAGCCAAACGCCATGGGGGCTCTATCGGCGCACATACAGATCCCGGCCGCGTCTGGAAGGGGCATCGGATGCCAGGCCACTACGGCGTGGATCGTGTCACGGTTAAGAACTTATCTATTGTTAAAGTAGAACCTGAGCAGAACCTGATGATGATCAGGGGCGCGGTACCAGGCGCCAGAAATGCTCTGGTTGAAATAGTCGTAGCGAATCACTGATCATGAAATTTCCGATTTACAAAATATCGGGTGAGCTTACCGGCGAAGAGATTGAACTCCCCGATGATATAGTCGGTATCGAACCACATCGTCACGCCATGTATCTGGCGGTAAAACGCCAAAGAGCCCGCGCCCGTCAGGGTACGCACGCCTCCAAGAGCCGTTCCATGGTTCGCGGTGGTGGACGAAAACCGTGGCGTCAGAAAGGCCGCGGCGTCGCTCGTGCTGGTACCATCCGTTCACCCATCTGGCGTGGTGGCGGCACCATCTTCGGGCCGCAGCCTCATCCTTATGATGTTAAACTGTCAATTAAGGTTCTGAGGCTGGCGAGACGATCTGCCTTTGCCGCACGCGCACAGGATGGCGGTCTGCGCATCGTCGAGGATTTTAAATTTGATCAGCCTAAAGCCAAAGAGATGAACAACATTCTCAAAGGCTTGAAAGTTGACCGTAGTCCGGTCCTCGTATTACTGCCGGATTACGATAACACTTTGCATCTTTCTGCAAGAAACATTCCACATTGCTGTGTTCAGAAATCTTCTGCCGTCTCAACCTATGAACTGGTGAGACACCGCAACGTGCTGTTGCAGAAGAGCGCAGTGGAATCCATTCTAGAGGTTTTAAAAAATGGCTAAGGAACGCTCGATTCTGAAACGCCCGCTGCTGACTGAAAAGTCAACCTCGCTTCAAGAACACCAGAATCAGGTGGCATTTGAAGTCGACCGGGACGCTAATAAGATTGAGATTAAGCACGCAATCGAAACTCGTTTTGACGTCAAGGTAAAGAAAGTTCGCACCATGAATATGCTGGGCAAATTGAAGCGCATGGGCCGCTTCGAAGGACGCCGCAGCGCCTGGAAGAAAGCGATTGTTACCTTGGATAAAGACCAGACCATAGAATTCTTCGAGAACGTCTAAAATGGCATTAAAAAAGTTCAATCCAAGAACCCCGAGCCGGCGCTTCATGGTAAAACTGGATCACAGCCAGTTGACCAAGAAACCACGCGAAAAATCCCTCTGCGAAGCTTTAAACAAGACCGGAGGCCGCAATAATCTCGGAAGACTGACCGCCAAGTATCGTGGAGGCGGCAATAAACGAGCCTATCGCATCATTGATTTCAAGCGCGATAAATTCAATATCCCGGCCAAAGTAGCGGCCTTTGAATATGATCCCAATCGTAATGCCCGCATCGCTTTACTGCATTATATCGACGGCGAAAAGCGCTACATCCTGGCTCCGATTGGTCTGGAAATTGGAAATCAACTGATGTCCGGTCCGGACGCAGATCCGATTGTGGGCAATGCGCTTCCATTGCGCAATATCCCCCTGGGATCCCTGCTGCATAATATCGAACTGCGCAAGGGTCGAGGCGGCCAGTTAGTGCGTGGAGCCGGCGGCGTCGCACAATTGCAGGCAAAGGAAGGCAAATACGCCACCATACGTCTGCCTTCCGGTGAAGTTCGTTTGATCCATCAGGATTGCTTGGCCACCATTGGTCAAGTTGGCAACGAAGATTATATCCACACCTCCAAGGGCAAGGCCGGTGTCAATCGCCATCTGGGTCGCAGACCTCGAGTGCGCGGCGTTGCGATGAATCCGGTCGATCACCCCATGGGTGGTGGTGAAGGCAAATCCTCTGGTGGGCGTCATCCCTGTTCAAGCCGTGGTATTCCGGCGAAGGGTTATCGTACCCGCAAAAAGAGCAAAAAATCCGATTATATCGTAAAATCTCGTCACGCTAAATAAGAGATCATCATGCCGAGATCAGTAAAAAAGGGCCCGTATATCGACGTCAAATTGATGGATAAAGTCGAAAGAATGAACGTATCCGGGCAGAAAAAAGTAATTAAGACCTGGGCTCGTCGATCCATCATCCCGCCAGATTTTGTCGGTCATACATTGGCAGTTCATAATGGTAAAAAGTTTCTGCCCATCTTCATTTCCGAAAATATGGTCGGGCATAAGTTAGGTGAATTCGCACCGACGAGGACCTACCGCGGTCACACCGGTAAAAAAGCGGATCGCACCAGTAAAGTGCGGTAATAACAGCAATCAGCCTTTTAGGAGTATAGAAGCAAATGGAAGCCAGAGCAATTTGTCGTCACGTACGTATCGCCTCTCGGAAAATGATACTGGTGGCCGACCTGGTACGCGGAAAGCGCGTCAACGACGCTCTGAATATTCTGCACTTTTCACCGAAAAGGGCCTCTAACGTCATCGAGAAGACCGTCAGATCAGCTCTGGCTAATCTAATGGATTCCGAGGACGCGAGAAATATCGACGTCGATAGCGCAAAAATCAGTGAAATCCGGATTAACGAAGGACCGACCTGGAAAAGGTTCCGTCCCCGTGCTATGGGACGCGCCTCCCGGATTCGCAAGCGCACCAGCCATCTTTACGTAACCATTTCTGTGTAATTTCAGGAGTAATCTTGGGTCAGAAAGTTCATCCGGTTGGATTAAGGCTGGGAATCAATAAAACCTGGTCTTCGCATTGGTTCGATGAAAAGAACTTTGCCGAAAAGCTGCAGGAAGACCTGCTGCTGAGACGCTATTTGAATAAGCGTCTGAATAATGCCGGAATCGCTGGTGTCACAATCGGTAGAACGCCGAAACGCATCGTTTTAACGATTAACACCGCGCGTCCCGGCGTCGTCATCGGTCAGAAAGGTCGAAACGTGGAAATTCTGAAAAACGAATTGAAAACGTTGACCTCTAAAGAAGTACAGTTGAATGTCATCGAAATAAAGCGCCCGGAATTGGAGGCTCAACTGGTTGCCGAAGGTATTGCTCGACAACTGGAAGGCCGTGTCTCCTTCCGCCGCGCCATGAAAAAAGCGATCACTGCAACCCGCCGTATGGGAGCGGAAGGAATCAAGATCACTTGTTCCGGTCGTTTGGGTGGTGCGGAAATGGCTCGCCGAGAATCGTACAAAGAGGGTCGCATTCCTCTGCATACGCTGCGAGCGGACATCGATTATGCCTTCACCATCGCTAAGACCACGTATGGCACCATCGGCGTTAAGGTCTGGATTTGTAAAGGTGAAATTTTCGGAAAGCCCAAGACAGAAGAAGAGTAATCGCTACTGAACTTAGAATAAACGATCATGTTAGCACCGAAAAGAATCAAGCACCGCAAAGTTCAGCGGGGCCGAATGAACAGAAAAGCTTACCGCGGCAGCGAAATAAGTTTTGGTCAGTTTGGCCTGAAAGCGCTGGAACCCGGTTGGATCACTAACCGCCAGATTGAAGCGGCTCGTATTGCTGTCACCAGACACTTGAAGCGCGGTGGCAAAGTATGGATTCGCATCTTCCCGGACAAACCATTGACCGAGAAACCTGCCGAAACACGTATGGGTAAAGGTAAGGGATCTCCCGAACACTGGGTAGCCGTGGTTAAACCCGGCCGCATCCTGTTCGAAGTTGAAGGCGTCCCGCAGGAAATCGCTCAGGAGGGGTTACGTCTGGCTGCGCATAAACTACCCATTAAAACCCGCTTTGTCGTCCGGGAGGCTTCGTAATGAAAATGAGCGAAATTAACCAGTTGACACGGGATGAGATTCAGCAACGCTTTGAAGATACCCGCGAAGAACTGTTGAATTTGAGATTTCAATTGGCGACACACCAGTTGGACAATCAGGTAAAAATTAGATTGGTACGGCGTAATTTAGCCCGTATGGTGACGGTTTTACATGAATTTGAATTAGGTATCCGTAAGGAGCCTGGAAAGGCGAACGGTTAATTATGGCTACCGTTGAACGCACACCCCGGAAATTTAAAATCGGGATGGTCCTTAGCAACAAAGCAGAGAAGACCATCACGGTAAAAATCGAGCGTCGGGTGCCTCATAAACTTTATCAGAAGTACTTTAAACGTTCCAAGAAATTCCTGGTTCATGACCCGGAAAACAACGCGGGTGAAGGCGATCTTGTGAAGATCATGGAATGTCGTCCAATATCCAAAAACAAAAGCTGGCGCTTAGTGGAAGTTCTGGAGCGAGCCGAATAATATTTGTCGTGTCCAAATTTTGATAGATAACGCCCCTGAAGGGCAGGGATAATCATGATTCAGGAAGAGACTCGTCTCATTGTTGCCGACAATACCGGAGCGAAAAAGGTATGCTGTTTTCGCATCCTGGGAGGAACGCATCGACGCTACGCCTCCATCGGTGACATCGTCGTGGCTTCGGTCAAATCGGCAATTCCGAACTCCGCGGTGAAAAAAGGCGAAGTGGTGCGCGGCGTTATCGTGCGCACCAAAAAAGAAATCCGCCGCGCGGATGGATCCTATATCCGCTTCGACGATAATGCCATCGTCCTGCTGGATGACAAACTGGAACCACGTGGCACACGCATTTTTGGTCCGGTCGCTCGCGAATTACGCGAAAAGCAATTTATGAAAATTGTTTCACTGGCGCCGGAAGTTATCTAAAAAGATCTGCCTGAGAGCAACCATGCATGTTAAAAAAGACGATACAGTAGTCATACTTACAGGAAACGATCGCGGAAAGCGCGGCCGTATCCTGAAAGTATACCCTGATAAAAATCGAGTTGTCGTTGAGGGTGTCCGCTTTATGAAGAGACACACCAAACCCTCGCCGAAGAATCAATCAGGTGGCATAGTTAAAAAGGAAGCCGCCATCAACGCTTCCAACGTCATGGTCATCTGCCCGAGTTGCAGTACTCCCACACGTGTTGGGCGTAAGAAAATTACTGAAGAAGGCCGCAAGAATACCATGCGTTCCTGTGCCAAATGCAGTGAAGTATTTTGATTCAAGGACCCGTAGAAATGTTCTATCCCGAAGACGAAAATCAAGACGGCAATCAGGCTGAAGAATCTCCTCAGCCGGAAAAGCCTGTTGAAGATAAATCGGCTAAAGCCCAAAAGGCTGCCCCTAAAAGCGCTAAAAAGAAAGCCGCTGCCGAGCCTGTGAAAGCTGCTGAAGATACTCAGGAAAAAAAGCCTGAAGAGACCCCCGCTAAAGCAGAAAAGAGTGCTGCGCCTCAGGAAGACGAGAAAGCTCCTGCGAAAGCTGCTGAAGCTCCTCAGGAAAAGAAGCCGGAAGACGCTCCCGCCAAAACGGAAAAGAGCGCTGCGCCCCAGGAAGATAAGAAAGCCCAGAAGAAGGAAAAGAAACCTGCCGGTGACAAGCAAGAAGCGAAGCAGAAAAAGGGCAAAAAGGATGTAGAAGATTCACCTAAGGGCGATAAAAAGAAGGACAAAAAAAGTAAAGAAGACGAGAAATTGCCTGAAGGCTATATGCCCCGCATGCAGATTCTCTATACAGATAAAGTCGTTCCAGTTTTAATGAAGCGATTTGAATACAAAAACATCATGATGGTGCCTCGTCTGCAGAAAATCGTCTTGAACGTCGGTATCGGCGACGCTGCGGCAAATCCCAAAGTGTTGGAATCCGCCGCGCGCGAACTGGCGCTCATCAGCAGTCAAAAGCCGGAAATCACCAAAGCCCGGAAATCTATCTCGAACTTCAAGTTGCGCGAAGGGATGGACATCGGTTGCCGCGTCACTTTGAGAGGGCGGCGTATGTGGGAATTTCTGGATCGTATGATGAGTATTGTTATTCCGCGAATGCGTGACTTCCGTGGTCTTTCTGATCGCTCCTTTGATGGCCGTGGAAATTATTCCTTCGGGCTCAAAGAACAGATCGTTTTCCCGGAAATCGATATAGATAAAATCGAGCGAGTCCATGGTATGGACATCACTTTTGTTACGTCCGCACACACGGACGAAGAAGCTCATGCTCTGCTGCAGGAAATGGGTTGGCCGTTCCGCCGCAAGACACAATCCTCCGGACAAGCAGCCTAAGGAAACTTTATGGCTAAGAAGTCGTTGATCGCGAAGGCGAATAAAAAGCCTAAATTTAAAGTCAGAAAATATACTCGATGCACCCGTTGTGGTCGCCCCCGTGCTTACATGCGGAAATTCTCATTGTGCAGGATCTGCTTCCGCGAGCTGGCTCACCTGGGCCAGATCCCCGGAGTTGTAAAAGCAAGTTGGTAAACCATAAGGACAATAGCGGATTCTATTATGTCAATGTCTGATCCCATCGCGGATTATCTAACCAGAATCAGGAATGCCCTCCACGCCAAGAAAGTGCGCGTCGATATTCCTGCTTCAACCATGAAAAAAGAACTGACCCGTATCCTGAAACGTCAGGCTATGATCCAGGATTATATCCTGATCGAGGACGGTAAGTCTGGTTTGATTCGTATCCTTCTGAAATACTCCCCGCAGGGAACCAGTGTTATAGAAGGGCTGCAGCGTATCAGTAAACCGGGTCTTAGACAGTACGTCGGGAAAGATAAAATTCCCCGTGTTCAAAATAACATCGGCTTTGCGATTATTTCAACCTCGCAGGGCATCATGACTAATTTCCGCGCTCGCAAATTAGGCGTCGGCGGGGAAGTCCTCTGTTACATTTGGTAGGTGATAACGTGTCACGAATCGGCAAGCAACCCATCCCGATACCGGATAAAGTTACCGTGGATCTGCAGGACCATCATCTGAAAGTCATAGGACCGAAAGGTGATCTGGAACGACACCTGCATCCCGAGATAACCATCAACATTGACGAAAACGAAATCGTGGTAACCCGGCCGTCCGATGCCAAGCGGCACCGCGCTCTGCACGGACTGACCCGCGCGCTGGTTGCCAACATGGTTGCCGGTGTATCTGACGGTTTCCGGAAATCAATGGAGATCAGCGGCGTCGGCTATAAAGTAGAGCTAAGGGGGCAAGCCCTGGTCTTTACGCTGGGCTTTTCACACCTCATCATGCTTCAAGCGCCGCCCACCGTCGCTTTTGAAGTGGAATCGCCAACTCTCTTTCACATTTCCGGCATTGACAAAGAATTAGTAGGTCAAGTCGCTGCCGCCGCCCGTTCATTGCGGCCGCCCGATCCTTACAAAGCCAAAGGCGTCAAATACGTGGGTGAACAAGTTCGCCGTAAGGCTGGTAAGACTGCGAAGTAATCATTATGAAGAAAACTAAAAACAAAACTGAAGCTGCCCGGGTACGCCGCAAGAAGCATATCCGCAAAGTGGTATTCGGCACCGCAGAACGTCCGAGATTGGTCGTTTATCGCAGCACAAATCAAATTTACGCCCAACTGGTCGATGATCATGCCGGAGCCGTAATTGGTGGTATTTCCAGCTTGAATCCTGAGCTGAAGAATAAAACCGCTGAATTAAAAGGCAAGATTGCCGTCGGTAAATTGGTAGGTCAGGCGGTTGCCGAGCTCGCCAAGGAGAAGGGAATCAGCGCTGTGGTCTTCGATCGCAATGGATTCCTTTATCACGGTAGAGTTAAGGCTGTCGCTGACGGCGCCAGAGATGGTGGTTTGCAATTTTAGGAGATATGCATGCAGAAGTCGAGGTCCAGACAAAGTTCCCGCGACACCGGCGAATTTTCCATGATCGAAAGAGTCGTCCATATCAACCGCGTAGCAAAGGTTGTCAAGGGTGGACGTAATTTCAGCTTTAATGCGATTGTGGTTGTCGGTGATGGCGATGGAAAAGTAGGATTCGGCCTGGGCAAAGCCAATGAAGTAACCGACGCGATCAATAAAGGCACAGATCTGGCCAAGCGCAACCTGAAGAAGATTCCGATGAGCGGTACCACTATTACGCATTCGATCATCGGACGTTACGGCGCGGCCAAGGTTATGTTGAAACCAGCGTCGCCGGGTACCGGAGTTATTGCAGGTGGCCCAGTTCGTGCTGTCATGGAATGTCTGGGTGTCAAAGATGTGCTGACCAAGGTTCTGGGAACCAACAATCCGCACAACGTCGTCAAAGCTACTATGGAAGGTCTGCAAAGCTGCCGCGATCTATTGACTACGGCGAAGCAGCGCGGCATTTCCATCAGACGAATTCTGGAGATGGATTAATCATGGGTAAGTTAAAAGTAACATACGTGCGGAGCATCATTTCCCGCCCCGCGAAACACCGCCGCATCATTCAGGCGTTAGGATTGCGCAAGCTGAATCAGACGGTGATCCATCAGGATAATCCGGCTATTCGCGGCATGGTGGCAAAAGTACCACATTTAGTCCGCATGGAGGTTGTCCAGGATGACTGATGATAATAAAGAGATTATCCTACTGAACAACCTGGCCCCAGCCGCCGGATCTGTTCGTACGAACACCCGCAAGGGCCGCGGCACCGCCGCAGGTAAAGGCCGCACCGCCGGCAGAGGTCATAAAGGTCAGAAATCTCGTTCAGGATATAAGTCCAATCCCACCTTTGAAGGCGGCCAGATGCCGATTCACCGTCGTCTGCCCAAACGTGGATTTTCAAATTATGGCTTCAGAAATATCTACCAGGTCGTCAATCTTAAGCGTCTGGTAGAGGTTTTCGGTAGTGGTGGCGACGTCACTCTGGAAAAACTTTTGGAGAATGGATTAGTAAAAAAGGCCAGTGTCCCCGTAAAATTGCTGGGTGACGGTGAAATCAGTGTTGCTTTAAACATACACGTGCATGCGGCTTCGCAAAGTGCGATTGAGAAAGTTAAAGCCGCTGGCGGTGAGGTCCACTTGATATGCTGAAAAGTATCCAATCGATTTTTCGCATCCCCGAACTCCGAACCAGAATTTTATTCACCCTGGGGATCTTTATCATTTACCGGATCGGCGGCCACGTCCCGTCTCCCGGTGTCAACGCGATGGCTTTGGGTGAGTTCTTTGAAATGCAGCAGAACACGCTGTTCGGCCTTTATGACATGTTTGCCGGAGGCGCGTTTGCCAAAGCGACGGTTTTCGCGTTGGGAATCATGCCCTACATCTCGGCGTCCATTATCATTCAGTTGATGGGCACCGTGCTCCCCTATTTCCAGAAGTTGCAGAAACAGGGCGAAGAAGGCCGCAAGAAGATCACACAGTTGACGCGCTATGGAACCGTAGGAATTTCAGCCCTGCAGGCGCTGGGCGTTTCGGTGTTCTTGGAATCAATCGTGACGCCATCCGGCGTTGCGGCGGTGACCAATCCCGGTTTCTTCTTCCGCTTTATGACCATGATTACCCTGACCACAGGTACGGTCTTCATCATGTGGCTGGGTGAACAGATTACAGAGCGAGGGATCGGGAACGGAATTTCGCTGTTGATTTTTATCGGTATTGTCGACCGGCTGCCTTATGCAGTCATGGATGAAATCAGACAGTTCATCGGCGGCAATCGGGCTCTGTTGATGGAACTGTTCATGATAGCGCTCTTCATCGGAGTGACGGCGTCGGTTATTCTACTGACACAGGGGACGCGCAAAATTGCAGTCCAATATGCCAAAAAAGTGGTGGGACGTAAAGTATATGGCGGCCAGCGCACGCACATCCCGCTGCGGGTGAATACCGCGGGCGTTATGCCGATCATTTTTGCTCAGTCGATTATGTTCGTGCCGTCTACCATTGCCACTTTCCTGCCGGACTCAGGCATCAAAGACTGGATCAGCATGTCGTTCAATTTCGAGTCTTACTCCTATATGATAATCTACGGCGCTCTGATCGTCTTCTTTACCTACTTTTATACAGCCGTCGCCTTCAATCCCGTCGACGTTGCTGATAATATGAAAAAGTACGGCGGCTTTGTCCCTGGAATCCGACCCGGAAAAGCGACCGCGGACTATATGGACAGCATTTTAACCCGTATCACTCTACCGGGATCAATATTCCTGGGTTTCATAGCGATTATGCCCAGCCTGATCACCCGGTATTCAAACGTAAATTACAACTTCGCCTCGTTCTTCGGCGGTACATCGTTACTGATTATCGTCGGTGTAGCCTTGGATACTCTGCAGCAAATCGAATCGCACCTGCTGACGAGGCATTATGACGGATTCATGAAACACGGCAAGCTCAAAGGCCGTCGCAGAATGTAAGGATTTAGCATGAACGTTATTCTCCTCGGAGCTCCTGGTTCCGGAAAAGGAACACAAGCACAACAATTAGTCGAAAAATACAGTATCCCCCAGATTTCAACTGGCGATATCCTGCGTAAAGCCTTGAAGGATGGCACCGATCTGGGCAAAGAAGCCAAGAAATTCATGGAAGCTGGCCAACTGGTTCCGGATGAAGTTATCTTGGGAATCATTGCAGAGCGTCTACAGCAGAATGACTGCAAAAAGGGTGCAATCTTCGATGGTTTCCCCCGCACAATCCAGCAGGCTGATGCCTTAAACGCTATTTTGAATAAAATCGGATCACAGTTGGATCTGACGGTCAGCCTGGAAGTGCCTGATGAGAAAATCATTAAGCGTCTGACTTCGCGTCGAGTTTGCAATAATTGCGGCGCGGTCTTTAATACTGTTTCAAATCCGCCGCCTGCTGAAGGCAACTGCCCATCCTGTAAGACAGGCCAGATCATTCAACGCAGCGACGATCAGGAATCGACTATCCGTAGTCGTCTGGACGTATACCATCGTCAAACCAAACCGCTGCAGGATTACTATTCCGGCCGTGGTGTGTTGAGAATGGTCGACGGTGATGGATCACCCCAGGATATTTATACAAAACTCTGCCGGTTATTAGATGATCATCTTAAAGAGTCCGGCGGAAATTAATCGCATCGCTAAAGCGTGCGAGGTACTGCAAGAAGTTTTTGAGGGGGTCTCTCCCTTGATGCAGCCGGGCACTCCAGCCCGAGAAGTAGATCAGTTCATTGAAGATGCAATTCGCAGCCGCGGAGGCAGACCGGCTTTTAAAGGGTACAGCGCTGGTGATGGCAAACCATTCCCAGCCAGCAGTTGTATTTCCATCGACAGCGAAGTCGTTCATGGTATCCCCGGTAATCGGACCTTTAAAGTGGGTCAGATCGTCGGTCTGGATATCGGTGTAGAACTGAACGGCTACTTTGGAGATGCCGCCCGAACTTTCTTGATCGGCGACGTTAAACCCAGAATCAAGAAGCTCGTCGAGATTACGCTTGAATGCTTAAACCGAGGCATTGAGGCAGCCAGAGCCGGCAACCGCTTGGGAGACATTGGATGCGCCATTCAGTCTTATGCTGAAAAGCACGGTTACGGTGTTGTCAGGGAACTCAGCGGGCATGGGGTAGGGAAGAAGCTTCATGAAGAACCGCAGATCCCGAACTATGGTTTCTCCGGGCGAGGCACGGTATTGCAGAAGGGAATGACTCTGGCGATCGAACCGATGATTAATCTCGGCAGCCACGAAGTCTACTCAGCCGATGATGGCTGGACGGTTCTAACCCGCGACGGAAAACCATCAGCGCACTGGGAAGAAACTATCGCCATCACCGATGGAGAACCCTTAATCCTGACGCGATCCAATAAAGTCAGCTAAGTCTGACGGGAACCATAGATTAGATCCGTCAATATAAATCAGGAGTATCAGTGGCCAAGGAAGAAGCGATAAAAATCGATGGTCAAATCTTAGAGACTTTGCCCAACGCCACATTCCGAGTTGAACTGGAAAACGGTCACAAAGTTCTGGCGCATATTTCGGGAAAAATGCGCATGCACTTTATAAAAATATTACCCGGTGACAAGGTCACGGTTGAACTTTCACCGTATGATCTGAACCGGGGACGTATTGTCTATCGATATAAATAGATAGGGAGGCGGCGGTGAAAGTACGTTCGTCTGTAAAAAGAATGTGTGATAAATGCAAGATCATCCGCCGTCACGGAAGAGTGCGGGTCATCTGTGTAAATCCAAAGCATAAGCAACGTCAAGGGTAGTACCCGAGGAGTTTATTTATGGCACGCATTGCAGGTGTCGATCTGCCCAAAGAAAAAAGAATCGAAGTGGCCCTGACATACATCTACGGTATTGGCCCGGAAACCTCCAAATCGATTCTGGAATCCACCGGTGTCAATCCCGACGTACGCGTAAACACCATGAGCGAAGAAGACGTCCATGCCCTGAATTCTTACATCCAGGAACACCTCAAGGTGGAAGGACCTCTTCGTACCGAAGTGATGATGAACATCAAGCGGTTGATGGATATCGGTTGCTATCGGGGACTGCGCCACCGCCGAGGTTTGCCGGTGCGCGGACAGAACACCAAAAACAATGCACGCACCCGTAAGGGTAAGAAACGATCTTCACCGTCGAAGAAGAAGTAATTCGGGAGAGGAACTTTGGCTAAACCAAAGAGAAAGCTTAAGAAGGAAAAGGTCGATGCCGCTGGCCTCGTGTTTATAAAGGCTTCCTTCAACAATACAATGATTTCCCTGACTGACATCTACGGCAATGTCATCTCCGCGTCATCTGCCGGTAAAGTGGGATTCAAGGGATCAAGAAAAAATACGCCGTTTGCTGCGCAGCAGGCTTCATCCTCTGCCGCAAAAGAGGCTTATGATTTGGGGCTGCGCCGCGTTGATGTGCGGGTCAAAGGCCCCGGTTCCGGGCGTGATTCGGCCGTCCGTGCCCTGCAAGCTGCAGGGTTGCAAGTAACTTCAATTAGAGACGTCACTCCGATTCCCCATAATGGTTGCCGTCCCAGAAAAAAACGGCGTGTGTAACTAAGGAGCGATTGTTAAATGGCAAGACATACTGGACCTGTTTGTAAGCAATGCCGTCGCGAAGGCGATAAGCTGTTTCTGAAAGGTGAACGCTGTGCATCCGGAAAATGCGCTTTTGAGCGCCGCGAGACTCCTCCCGGACAGCACGGTCGTAATCGCCGGTTCAAAAAATCCGAATACGGCATGCAACTGCGCGAAAAGCAGAAGATCAAGAGAATCTACGGTTTGCAGGAAAAACAATTCCGCAATACCTACGAAAAAGCCGAGCACCAGAAGGGCGTCACCGGGCAGATCATGTTAGGCATGCTCGAAGCGCGGCTGGACAACATCGTTTATCGTACTGGCTTCGCCGCTTCGCGGTGTAACGCTAGACAATTGGTGCGTCACCGCCACATTCTGGTCAATGACAGGATCGTCGATATTCCATCGTTTCTGCTGGCGCCAGGCGACACCATTAAAATCCGCGAAAAATCACGCAAAATGTTGATGATCCACGACGCCATGAAGCGTGTCAAGGAAGGTAAGTTAGTTCCTTACGTCGAATTGGATAAAGCCAGGATGGAAAGTGTTTTCATCGATTATCCGACCAGGGATGCGATTCCTATCCGCGCAAACGAACAAATGGTCGTGGAACTCTACTCTAAGTAAAGTCTTTCGGAGGCGAAAATAATATGAACGGCTCCAATTTTCAGATGCCCGAAGCAGTCGAATTAGACGAGTCGACCTATACAACATCCTACGGGCGATTTATCGTGCAACCTCTGGAGCGAGGCTATGGAGTAACTATAGGCAACGCCATGCGCCGGGTCCTCTTAGCATCCCTGACCGGTGCAGCTATTACCACGCTGAAGATAGACGGTGTCCTGCATGAGTTTTCAACCATTCCCGGCGTCGTAGAAGATGTTTCCGATATCGTTTTGAACCTGAAAGCGATTCGCATCAAGCTGATGAACCGGAAACCGGACACTATCAACCTTCACTTGAAGGGCCCTTGTGTCGTGTCCGCAGCAGACATCCAGAAGGGTAATACTGATTTTGAGATTCTCAATCCGGATCAGCATATTGCTACTTTGGAAGACGATGCTGATTTCAATATGGAACTGGAAATTCGCCGCGGGCGCGGTTACATCGCGGCTGAGGAGAATCGTGTGCCGGATCAACCAATTGGCATGATTCCCATCGATGCTCTGTATTCTCCGATCCGCAATGTTACCTATAACGTCGAAAATACTCGTATCGGCCAACGTACCGACTACGAAAAACTGATCCTCGAAATTACAACCGACGGATCCATCACACCCGATGACGCCCTCTCCATCACTGGCCGGATTATAAAGGATCACATTCAGCTCTTCATCAACTTTGATATCAAGGCTAAGGAAGAAGAAGCCACCCAGGAAATTGATGAAGAAGCTTTGAGAATTCGCAAGCTCTTAAAGAAATCTGTTGATGAACTGGAACTGTCAGTTCGTAGCGCCAACTGCTTGAAAGAAGCAAAAATCCGCACCATCTCGGATCTGGTAGCCAAGGATGAAGCGGAAATGCTGAAATTCAAGAACTTCGGCCGTAAATCATTGACGGAATTAACCGAAATTCTGAAAGAGCACGGGCTTGAATTTGGTATGGACGTGGAACGTTATCTGGGTCCTGATGCCAAACGCCGCTAAACGATAACCACTGTCAGCTTAAGAATTAGAGAATAGATATGCGTCACCTGAATTCGAAAGTTCACCTCAACCGTACGGCCAGTCACCGTAAAGCCATGTTAGCGAATATGGCCTGTTCATTGATTGAAGAGCGGCAGATAAGGACGACATTGCCAAAAGCCCGTGCCGTGCGCCCTTTTGTTGAACGGATGATTACTTTCGCGCGCAAGGGCGATCTTGCCAGCCGCCGTCATGTTCTGAAGCATCTGCGTAACAAGGCTGCCGTCAAAGTCCTGTTTGATGATTTAGGACCCTTTTATTCCAAGCGTAACGGTGGTTATACCAGGATCATGAAACTGGGACAACGCCGTGGTGACGCTGCCATGATGGCAATTATTGAGTTGGTGGATCGTGAAGCGATCAGTGGTAAAACCACCAAGGAAAAAGAATCCACCAAGAAGAAGGCTGCAGAGAAAACAGAAAAAAACGCGAAGAAGACCAAGAGCCAAAATGAAGAGGCATAAGTTCACTTCGCGCGGTGATAAATCAATAGGCAACTCTGCGGAGTTGCCTTTATTTTATTTACAGTAACAATTTTAATTGAGCGCTGCTGTCACCGGATAAAGATAATAAGACCGGCTTCGTTGCCTTGCCATAAGGATCGTCTGTCAGAATCAACTCCGCTTGATGTGCATTTTCAGTGTTGGCGGCTTTAATGATACCACAGTAGTTTTGATAGGTTGGATCACTGGATTTCACGATTTCTACGTGACAGCCTACCGGGAAAACCTGCACCACCTGAGCCAGCATGTTTACAACATATGAGTTGAATTCAAAGAAGCTGCGTTTGATTAAGGTTTTGATCGCCTCTTCTGGTGAGAGTGGCGCGGCATAAATTCCTGAAGTGAGAGTGTCATAAGCATCGGCAACGCTGATGATTTCCGCCATGCGGTAAATGGTGCCACTCTGGTAAGTGCGGCTCTGCTCGGGCGATTTATTATACCCTATGAGGTGATTAGGAAAGCCTTTTCCATCTTGGCGCTCATGATGCTGTTGAATCGCCGCGCATTCGGTATAGTGGTTGGTGCCGCTTTCCAGTAGGATAATACCGCCCGTAGCAGGATGATCTTTATAATTTGGATGATCGGGACCGATGGGTGGTTCACCAGCAGTCCCCAACAGCGCTTTGCCGACGTCATGCAGCATCGCTGCTAATCCTAACTGCTTAAGTTCTCGGTATACAAACTTGAAATTCAAGCCGATCAGCAGTGCAATCAGCATCGTGTCTGTCGAATGCTCAACCAGCAGACGGCCCTGTGATTTCAGCAAGAGGCAGGGAAGTTCTATGGTATAACTATCCATGAGATCGTCGATGATCTGGTTGATCTGCCCCTGAATCTTACCTACTGATAACATCTTATGCAATTCAGGATGTGAATCGAACGATGTGAGCTCACTAAAGTTTACATCCTCAAGTACGGAAGATATGTTTGCTAAGGTATCGAAACTTTCAACGAGGATAGCTTGAGTGCGGGCGCGTAGCGCAGGGTCAATAACTTCTGGTGGGTCGACAGCTTCAAAACCGGCCGCGTCAATGTAGGCCCCGGAGAAACCGAGTTCTTCGATTCTCTTGATAAATCTGTCGTCTAAAGCTTTACTTTCATTCAGCAATAGGCGACCGCTCGCATCATAAATCGACCTGCCAAGTACCATGCCTGGTGTGAGGTCACCTAATGTACAATAGCGCATGCTATTTTCTTCTAATTGTAATTGTAGTTCTGAAAAGATAGGAATTAAATAAATTTAAGTCAAGGTTTTTCTTGATAGAATACACCCAACTACGATTGTTTCACCATGACAAAAATGGACCGTACGCGCAACTTCAGCATTATTGCTCACATAGATCACGGCAAGTCGACTCTGGCGGACCGGCTTCTGGAGCTCACTGGCGTCCTCCATTCCCGGCAGACACATGCCCAGGTCCTCGATGACATGGACCTGGAACAGGAGCGCGGCATTACTATAAAAGCCCACGCTGTCTCAATGGCGCATAAGGACGAGGAGCTCGGGGATTTTACTCTGAATCTGATTGATACTCCGGGACATGTTGATTTTACTTATGAGGTAAGCCGCAGTTTAGCTGCCTGTGAGGGGGCTCTTCTCATCGTCGATGCCACACAGGGCATTGAGGCACAGACGCTTTCAAATTTGTACCTGGCGCTCGAACATGATCTGCAGATCATCCCGATCATCAACAAAATCGATCTGCCTTCCGCTCAGGTTGAGCTGACGCGCGATTCCATCGTCGATCTTATCGGCTGCGATCCGGAAGAAGTGATCGCGGTCAGCGCCAAGCGGGGAGATAACATTGAAGAGGTGTTGAGAGCCATCGTTAGACGCGTGCCTCCGCCCCAGGGCGAACCCGACGCGCCATTGCGCGCCTTGATTTTTGATTCCATCTTCGATACTTATCGCGGTGCAGTTGCCTATATTCGTGTCTTTGACGGCTCGATAAAAAAAGGGATGCCTATTCGCTTCATGAACAACCAGAAGAATTATGAGGCAGAGGAGATAGGATTTTTAAGCCTGAAACGGGTGCCGCGTAATGAATTGATCGCAGGTGACGTCGGCTATATCATCCCCGGCTGCAAGCTGATTCGGGAAACTCGCGTCGGTGATACAATCACCAGCAGGGAGAGGCCTGCTACCAAACCTTTACCCGGTTTTCGCGTTATTAAACCGATGGTTTTCTCAGGCTTGTACACCACTAACAGCGAGGAGTATACCGACCTGCGGGATTCACTGGAAAAGTTAGCTTTGAACGATGCTGCCTTTACCTGGGAACCTGAGACTTCAGTCGCATTAGGATTCGGTTTCCGCTGCGGTTTTCTGGGAATGCTGCATATGGAAGTAGTGCAGGAGCGGTTGGAACGTGAATTCGACCTGGATCTGATCACCACCCTGCCAAGCGTAGAGTATCGCGTGACCACGGAAGACGGCACGGTTCTTAAAATCGATAATCCTTCTAAAATGCCGCCAATTTCAAAGCAGACAAAGGTAGAAGAGCCTTATATCAGTTCAGAGATTATCACCCCAACCGAATACATCGGCCCTTTAATGAAGCTGTCTCTGGACCGACGCGGCATCTATAAGACGACCGAATATCTGGAAGGCAAACGGATCATTCTGAAATTCGAGTTCCCACTCGCAGAAGTAATCTACGATTTCTATGACAAGTTGAAGTCGGTATCACGCGGCTATGCCTCGCTCGATTACGAATTCTCCGGCATGAAAGAAGCCGATATGGTGCGACTCGATATTATGTTGAACGGAGAAATAGTCGATGCGCTTTCCATTATTACTCACCGGGATAAGTCTTTTGAGTGGGGTCAAAGAGTGACCCGCAAGCTGAAAAACGTTATCCCCCGGCAGCTTTTTGCTGTCGCTATCCAAGCCTCCGTCGGTTCGAAAGTCATCGCTCGCACCAATGTCAAAGCTTTGCGTAAGAACGTGCTTGCCAAGTGCTATGGCGGTGATATCACTCGAAAGCGTAAGCTCTTGGAAAAACAACGCGAAGGGAAAAGGCGCATGAAACAGGTCGGCTCTGTCGAAATTCCGCAGGAAGCTTTTCTCGCATTGCTGAAAGTTGATGATGACGATTGAGTGATCTGGAGAATCGATGTTATCACCGCTCTGGCTTTTTTTATGATCGAGAACAAAGGTCATTCCTGGATGAAGGGGGCAATGATTGCCACGCGTCCCTCCATCATTGCTCTTACTGCTTCGTAGTTTATAATATATTTCCGCACAATATCCTTAATCAGCAGGCTGCCGTTATCTTTGTCATAGTATTTGCGCTGTCAGCGTTTATGAATTGGCGCCCGGCGCTCTTGATTGTGCTTTGCGCTGTAGCTGAAGTTGTTCTCTTCGGTCAATAATAGAAAGTGTAGCGTATCGCTGCATTTATTATCAGCGAGGAACCGAAAATCTAATAAGTTAGTATGTAGGGCAGAAGCTGAATTTAAATAGGGTTGTTGAGCCATGTGGGAAACAACTAAAAAATCCTGGAAAGCCTATCGCGCCTGGTCGTTAAAGCGCAAAGAGAAGCGTCTTCGCCGCCGGAAGGAAAAAGGATTCGTCCGCGATTGGCTGGAATTTATCGTTTCTTTGACGATCATGGTCTTCGTCATCCGGACGGCTGTGGTGGAAGCTTACCGCATTCCCTCCAGTTCAATGGAAGACACTCTCCTGATCGGTGATTTTCTGATGGTGAACAAGTTCCTCTACGGAGTGCGCACCCCCGATTGGCTCGGAGTTCCGTTCACCCCCATTGGTTTCGATACGCCTCATACCCGCTTGCCCGCGCTGATGGAACCCCGACGGGGCGATGTCATCGTTTTTAAATATCCCAAGGATACGTCTCAGAACTATATCAAGCGCTGTGTCGGACTCCCCGGCGATACCCTCGAAATACGAGATAAGGTGCTCTTTATCAACGGTGCTAAATTCGATGATCCTCCCAAGGCAAAGTACACCGACTGGCGCATCTGTCCCGATGGTGTTGAACAGAGAGGTATCTGGCCATCCGGCGCTGGTAATCGCGATAACTACGGTCCCATGGTCATTCCTGAGGGCAAGTACTTTATGATGGGCGATAATCGCGATAATTCTTCGGATAGCCGCTACTGGGGATTCCTGCCGCACGATTTAATTCTAGGAAAAGCGATGATTATCTATTTCTCCTGGGATAAACATGTGCCTTTTTACCGTTTCTATGAATCCATCCGCTGGAAACGTATCGGCTCATTGATCAATTAAACATCAGGAACTTCGCCTGTGAGCGCTATCCTCATCGTCCTGATTTCAGCCGTTCTGTTCTTCACAGCCTACCTGACGTACGGCCGCTATATCGCAGGTAAACTGGGGCTTGATCCCAGCCGTAAAACACCCGCCCATGAATTGCAGGATGGCGTTGATTACGTTCCTGCGAAAGCGCCAGTCCTCTTAGGACATCATTTTGCCTCCATCGCTGGAGCCGGTCCCATCGTCGGACCTATCTTCGCCGCCGCCTTCGGCTGGCTGCCGGTATTGCTCTGGATCGTCATAGGAGGCATTTTTATTGGCGCGGTTCACGATTTCAGCTCGCTGGTAGCCTCACTCAGGCACCGTGGTTTGTCAATAGGCGAAGTCATCGAGGAGCAGATCGGTCCCCGCGGTAAATTCTTCTTCCTCATCTTCGCCTGGTCTGCGCTGGTTCTGGTTGCCGCGGTCTTCACGATTATTGTCGCCAAGACCTTCGTAAGTGTCCCCTCGGCTGGGACTTCCAGTATCCTCTTTATAATCTTAGCCCTCATCTTCGGCGTGAGTGTGTACAACCGCGGCGTATCGCTCCTGCCCGCCTCTGTTATTGGTGTTATCCTACTTTTCGGTTGTCTCCTGATTGGCCTGAAGTTTCCCTTGAATCTTTCATATAATACCTGGGTATTCCTGCTGCTGGGTTACATTTTTGTGGCTTCAGTTACCCCCGTCTGGGTGCTCTTACAGCCGCGTGATTATCTGAACTCCTTCCTGCTCTATGCTGTATTGATTGCGGCGGTGACAGGTCTTTTTATCTCTGCGCCAAAAATAAAGGGAGACCTATTCTACGGTTTTCATGTGGATAGTTTAGGCTATCTTTTCCCTGTGCTTTTTGTGACAGTCGCCTGCGGCGCCATATCCGGTTTCCATTCCATGGTCGCATCCGGAACGACGGCCAAACAGTTAGATCGAGAATCAGACGCCAAACTGATCGGCTACGGAGGAATGCTGATTGAATCGCTCTTGGCAGTCATCGCTCTGCTTACCGCAGTCGTAATGGTTCGATCTGAATACCTGGCGCAGATCCAAGAGGCTGGGCCTGTTGCCGTCTTTTCTACGGGTGTGGGCAGCTTTATGACCTCGCTAGGCATCCCTTTCGCAGTGGGATCAAGTTTTGTGGCGCTGGCGGTCAGCGCTTTCGCTCTAACCTCACTGGACACAGCAACCCGTTTAGGACGCTTCGCTCTGCAGGAGTTGTTCAGCGCTAAAGCATCGTCTGGCTTCAAACATACACTGAATACCAACCGTTTTCTGGCAACGTTTATCACTGTTGGCGTATCTGCGTTGATGGTGTTCTCCGGTTCCGGTATGGCCATCTGGCCGATCTTCGGATCTGCCAACCAACTGCTGGCGGCGCTGGCCTTCCTGGCCATCGCCGTCTGGATGGTGAGGCAGGGGAAATCTGCCAGATTCGCCTTCTATCCCATGATTTTCATGTTCGCGGTCACCGTCACAGCACTCTGGCAGCTCATCTTTAAGAACTTCCAGAAAGGTGATTTTGTTTTGTCGACAGTGGGAACGCTGCTTCTGATCCTGGCTGTTTTCCTGGCGATTGAAGGCTTTCGCAGTGTCAAGCTGCGGAAACGCACACCCAGTCACGTGAAGGTCGAATAGATCATCCCCAAAACTTTCCTGAAGGCGGCTCAACAGCCGTCTTTTTTTTGTAATTTCCCCAAGTGCCCTGCAACTGAACAGACATTTCCATCGTAACGTCATAAAGCGCCTCTTGACAATAGCTGCGTTTTAGGCTATATTATTTGTTATATCCTGAACTGTTGAAGAATAGATAAACCCAACATTAAGGGAAGGGTTTGGCCATGAATAAATCCGCGAAAATTATATTGATCATTTTGGCGATTCTGATTCTGCTTCCAGTCGTTGCGGTGATCGGCGCCAAGATCTATTTCACTTCCGACCGCCTCAAGGCGATGATTATGCCCAAGATCGAAGAGCAGATTGGACGGGAAGTCGCTGTCGATCATATCGCTCTTAAAATCTTTCCGAACTTAAGAGTAGACCTCACCGGCCTGGAAATATCCAATCCTCCGAACCAGGAATTTACCGTCAATACATTCCTGCGATTAGAGGAACTAACCGTTGACGTACAACTACGACCGCTGCTGAAAAAACAGCTTAAAATTGATGAAATCTCACTGATACGACCGGAGATATATCTGGAAGTAAAAGCGGACGGGACAAATAACTATACATTTGACCTGCAAGACGCCGAGCCGGAAGGTACCGAAACGGTAGACGATACCACCGCTGCCCAGGCTATGTCAATGTTCATTCCAGCGCTGAATATGTCTGGAGCGACCCTCGAATATCTCAATTATCAGTCTGATCAGCATCTCCTGATCGAAGAACTGAACAACCAGGTCGCTATCGCAATCACTAATGGCGGTGATAACATCGTCTTTGAAAGCCAGATGTCGACAGAAGGTTTGAGCTACGGATCGACGAAGAGCTTCCTGATTTCCAAGCTGCCGCTGAGTGTTTATCAGGAAGTCACATTTAAAGGAGCGGAAGACAAACTCTACCTGGATTCCGTCCAGGTTGCCATTCGAGAAATCGCTCTGGATCTGAGCGGCACCGTATCCTCCGTCCGGACGAATCCCCTGTTGGATTTATCGTTAAATTCGAGCAAGGCTGACATCGAACAGTTGCTTTCACTGGTACCCGAAGAGTTCATGAAAGCATCGCAAGGCATCACCACCAAAGGCAGCTTCCAGTTTGCCATGACCATCAAAGGCGAAGCAGGCGAAAAGAAGCAGCCCGAAATCAAGGGCAGCTTCGACGTTTCAGAGGGTACGATCCAGTATCCTGGTCTGCCCAAAGCAATTTCTGACGTTAATGTCAAGGGTCGATTCGGACAAAGCTTCAATGGTGAGAGGTATGAAGGAAGTTTATTAGTTGATCCTTTTTCTGCCGTTTTAGGTCAGAACAAAGTCTATGGGAAAATATCCGTAAGGGATTTTAACGATCCACATCTTGGTGTATCGTTGAAGGGTAATATCAACCTGAATGAGATCAAAGACTATTATCCCTTGCCGGAAGGATTGACTGTTTCCGGCATGATGATCGCCGACGCATCGGTAAACGGCAAAACTGCAGATCCGAAGTCCATTCGAGCCAGTGGCAAGATCGATATCCAGAAAGTCACTGTTACCTCAGCCACAATGGCTAAGCCCATTGAAAACCTGGATGGAATCGTCACCTTCAGCAACCAGGTGATCAAGGCCTCCAACTTCACTATGAAAATCGGCAAATCGGATCTGAAGATGACCTTCAACCTGGAGAACTACCTCGGGTTAGCGATGCCTGAATTCGCCTCGCAGGGCAAACCCTATGCGACCATGACGCTAACTTCCAATAATCTTTACATGGACGATCTGGTTTCCGAACCGAAGGAGGGCGAGAAGGCCGGATCTAAGAGTGAAGCGAAAAAGTCAGGTTCGATGCTGCCGCCTATCAATGCGGACATTGGCGCCAGCATCGGAAAGCTGGTTGCTGAGGATTTCGTTTTCACGAATGTGAAGGGCAAAGTTAAGCTGCGTGAAGGTGTGCTTGATCTCGAGAATCTCTCCCTGAATACCTTCAATGGGTCCGTAGTCACCAAGGGTACTGTCGATCTGCGCCATGCGGATCGCACCCCCTTCGATCTGACTCTGGACATGAAGAGTATGGATGCTCACGCCATGCTGCCGCAGTTTACCAGCTTCGGCAGCCAGGTCTTCGGCAACTTTTCCATGTCCGGCAAGATGGCCGGCGCGCTGAATGATACGATGGGTTTAGATCCCAAGTCTCTGAACGGCGGCGGCAATCTGAATGTGCTGGACGGCAGGATCGTCGGTTATCCAGCAACCACAGCTTTAGCCAGTTTTACCGGTATTTCCGAGCTGAAGGAAATGGCCTTCAGCAACTGGAACGGTCAGATGAAGATCCAGAATGGCCGCATCATCTTCGATCCGACCAACATCAAATCGAAACAGAACGATTTCATTCTATCGGGGTCGCAAGGCTTCGATGGGTCGCTCGATTTGGATCTGCGGGTGAGAGTGCCTGAAAGCCAGTTCAACCAGCTTAAAATCCAGGGGTTCGCCGCGGAATTAGTGCAGTTTTTGAAGGATGATGAAGGCAAGATCAATCTGGATTTCGATATTGGTGGAACCTACAAGAGCCCTAAGCTTTCACTGGACCAGAAACCTTTGCAAGATGCCGCCAAGGCAGCCCTGGAAGCCAAAGCTCAAGAAGAGCTGAACAAGCTGGAAGATGAAGCCAAAGACAAAATCGAAGATGCCCTGAAAGATCTGTTCGGGAAGTAGAGGGGGTGATGGAAGTAGCGCGGGGGCTTGCCCCCGCATCAGCAAGGGGTTACAACCCCTTGTTAAATATCTGTAGGTCGGGGGTGCTTCCCCCGACAGCCGGGTCGTTTTCGATCCGGCTTTATTATTACAGCGGAGCTGATAAAACACGGTCATTGCGAGGAAGTTCGTCAGCCGCAGGCTGAGGAACGACGAAGCAATCTTCGCGACCTATGCCGAATTTTTGATAGCGCACCACAGCTTTTCCGTTAAATCATTCCAGTCGGGATTCAGCGAATTAATCAGATCAATCTTCTTCTGTCTTGATCCTCCCTTTAATTGTTTCTCACGCAGTATTGCATTCTCAGGATCACTGAACGCCTCAAAATATACAAGCTTATTCGCATTATAGCGTTTAACCCAGCTATCACCCAAACCTTGTTTATGCTCAGAGATACGACGAAACAGGTTATTAGTTACCCC
>JAHJDJ010000372.1 GCA_018812585.1 bacterium | reverse complement strand
TAGTATGCGTACAATCTCTGAAACGACAATGAGGCGCTAAGGATGAAAACTCATCGAATGTCTGATCCAGACCATCTTCAATATCGAAATTCCCAAGTTCTCTCATCCCCGGCGTGTCAATGAAAATACTGCCGGAATCAAGACATATCAGTTGACGTCTGACTGTGGTATGTCTGCCTTTTCCATCCTTTTCCCGCACTTCATTGACCTTGAACACTTTTGTGCGAAGCAAATTATTAAGCAATGACGTCTTTCCGGCTCCAGATGGTCCTAATAAACAATATGTTTTGCCTGGTATCAGTCTATTAGATAATTCTGTTACACCACCATCAGAAATATTACTGATAAGCAGATATTGATTTCTTAGCTTTGCTAGATTGCTTTTAAGTTCTGCAAGTTCTGATGCAGATAATAGATCAATTTTACTGATAACAGCTATAGGTTGTATTCTGCTTTCATGCAGCATAACGAAATACCTGTCCAGCAAATTGAAATTTAAATGCTCTGCAGATTGCAAAACCAATCCGAAATCAATATTAGAGGCAATCAACTGAAAATCTATTCGCTTACCGGATTCTTTGCGTTTTAATAAAGTTTTGCGCGGCAAAACAGAATGGACGATTGCAAGTGTGTTATTGTCTAGAGCTTGTATTGCAACCCAATCGCCAACTGTAGGAAAATCAGTAGTGCCCTCTGCATCGAACAAGAATTTGCCAGACAGTTCTGCTAACATATCATGCCTGCCATCGGATACTTTATAGCTGTCTTTGTTGACTTCAATTACTCTTGCTGTTGCAAAGTCGTCTTCGACGTACTCAGTTTTAATATCCTGAACCCATTCATCGTATCCTAATTTTCCAAGATCTTTATCTTCCAATTGTAACTCCTACTTTTTCCCCGCCAGTTGTCCACAAGCAGCCTGAATTTCCGCTCCGCGGCTGCGCCTCATGGTCAACGTGACCTTCTCTTTTTGAAAGACATGGTAAAAACGGTCGAAGATCTCATCCCAGTTGGCATTTGAAGGCCCCTGTTCGCCAATTGGATTAATGGGAATCAGATTCAGCTTACTTGGCACCTGGATGACCCAGGATTTGAGCTTCCTGATCATTTCGGGTGTGTCATTAACGCCGGGCATTAAGGCGTATTCAAAGGTGACCCGAAAGCCGTTCTTCTTCTGAAAGCGTATCGCTGCCGCGATTATATCGGCAATGGGGTACTTTTTATTGATGGGCATCAGTTTATCGCGCAGGTCGTCAGTTGGAGCATTCAACGAGACGGCCAGCTTGACATGCAGGCCCTCATCAGCCAGCTTTTCGATGCCGGGAACGATCCCTGCGGTCGATACGGTCATGCGTCTCTGGGATAACGCCAAACCGTTGCTGTGCGATAATATTCTGATGGCCTGCACCAGGTTGTCGTAGTTCAATAATGGTTCCCCCATCCCCATGAAGACGACATTGCGCAGGGGCGGATCGTTATGCTCCCGCCTGAAAACGAGGATCTGGTCGACGATTTCGCCTCTGGTAAGGTTGCGTACAAACCCCATTTTTCCGGTCGCACAGAAGGAACAATCCAACGGACAGCCGACCTGTGTCGAAAGACATTGAACCGCATGACTGACTTCCGGCATCCAGACAGATTCGATAAATTCACCGTCGCGCAGCCGGAAGAGAACCTTGGCGGCTTTATCAGTTGCACGCTGCAGTTCTACAGGTTCAAGCAGATCCAAGGGGAAGTAGTCTGCTAATAAACCGCGCAGGTTCAGTGACAGATCGGTCATTTCATCAATGGACTTGATGCCGCGGCGGAAGAGTGCAGCGAAGATCTGCTTGCCGTGGAAGGGCTTTTCCCCCCAGGATTTGACCAACTCCTGCAGCTCTTCCTGATTATATTCTTTTAACGGTTTTATTGCGTTCATGGATGCTATACGTTACAGAAGGCAACAATCTAAAACCTTTTTTATTAGAACGCAAGAGAATTCGTTGACAATGTGTGGAACATTTGCTACATTAAACTATTTAAAGATTAAACTTGACAACTCACACTGGATTTGAAGAGGTTGTAATGTCACAGGATGTGGAAACTCTGGAAAAATTGCAGTCGGCTCGCGGGAAAATCGAGGAAGAGCTGGGAAAAGTTATCATTGGTCAGAAGGAGATCGTTGAGGGGCTTCTGGTCAGCCTTTTATCAAGAGGGCATTGTCTGCTGATTGGCGTGCCGGGTCTGGCGAAAACACTGATGATCAGCACGTTAGCTGAATGCCTGGATTTGAAGTTTTCGCGCATCCAGTTTACCCCTGATTTGATGCCGTCTGATATTACCGGGACTGAAATTATCCAGGAAGACCGATCTACCGGGAAGAAGGAGTTCAAGTTCATACAAGGGCCGGTCTTCGCTAATATCGTTCTTGCCGATGAGATTAACCGTACACCTCCCAAGACCCAGGCGGCGCTTCTGCAATCCATGCAGGAAAGGCAGGTGTCGGCGGGAGGCACGACACATTCTCTGGAACCGCCTTTCTTCGTATTAGCCACTCAGAATCCCATTGAACAGGAAGGCACTTACCCACTGCCGGAGGCGCAGTTAGACCGCTTCATGTTTTCCCTCTGGGTGAATTACCCTTCCGACGAGGAAGAGAAGCGCATCGTAAAGACGACGACTTCTGCTGAAGCTGTTACAATCAAGCCGGTGTTAAACCGCCAGGAAATCCTTGAACTGCAGACATTGGTGCGCCGTATACCGGTTTCGGATCATGTCGTCGACTATGCCGTTGAGCTGGTGCGTAAGACCAGGCCTGGAGAGGCAAGCGCTCCCAGTTTCATCAAGGAATGGATTCGCTGGGGGGCGGGGCCGCGTGCAGGGCAGTATTTAATCCTGGGAGCGAAAGCTCGCGCAGCACTCAATGGCCGCCCCACACCCGACGTGGAAGACGTCAAATTCGCGGCGCATCCGGTACTGCGACACAGGTTGGTATTGAGCTTTAATGCTGAGGCTGAAGGGATCGGCTCTGCCGACGTTATCAATAAATTAGTTCAATCATAACTTTAATATAAAGTGACTGCTAATACAGACATCTTATCCCCTCAATCGTTAGCGCGCATCAGTAATCTTCAGTTGCTGGCCAGGCGTGTCGTTGAAGGTTTTATCACGGGACTGCATAAAAGCCCATATCACGGGTTCTCTGTCGAATTTGCAGAGCATCGCGCTTATATGCCCGGCGATCCCATCAAGCACATCGACTGGAAAGTATGGGCGCGCACCGACCGCTATGTCATCAAACGGTTTCAGGAAGAGACCAATCTAAAAAGCTACATACTGCTGGATTGCTCGGCATCGATGGCCTTCAGTTCACAGTCGATCACAAAACTGCAGTACGGAGTGGCTCTGAGTGCAGCGTTAGCCTATCTGATGATTGAACAGCGTGACGCTGCCGGATTAGTTCTGTTCGATGAAAAACCGCAGAAAGTGTTGCCGCCACGATCCGTGCGCAGCTACCTGAATCTGATCTTAAAGGAACTGCAATCCCTAAAACCTTCGGGAAAAACCCGCATTGCAGAGACCCTGCATAATGTTGCCGACCGAATGAAGCGGCGCGGGCTGGTGATACTGATTTCAGATCTGCTGGACGAACCGGACGAGATATTATCTGGCATCAAGCATTTCAGATATGATGGTCACGAGGTGATCGTCATGCAGATATTAGATCCACTGGAGCGTACCTTCGCCTTCAAGCGGGACGCACGCTTCCGGGATATGGAAACCGATGAAAAGATGATATCACAGCCGTGGCACCTGCAGGCGGCTTATAAAAAGGTTATGCAGGAGTATCTTGACGCTATCAAGGCGGGATGCCGCGAACAGAATGCGGATTATACTCTGTTTGACACCACACAGAACTATGATCTTGCTTTGATGGAATATCTTAAAAAGAGAGAGAAGTTATACTAAGAATTTTAGAACGAGGATAATAATGAAGAAGGTCAGTTTTTTACTGTGTACCGCTTTCCTGTTAGCAGGTCTGGCTCATGCTCAAGGACTTCATTCAGGAATAACCTTGCCAACCACATCGATGGCTGTAACAGATAATGTATTTTCCACATTAAGCAATCCAGCCTGGTTAGGCAGCAGGAGTGGGGCAGAGCTGTTGTTTGGTATTCCTTATAACGATTCGAGTTCCAGTGATAATTCGATACTCATGGTCAAGCTTGGATCGTTGGGTTTCGCCGGTGAATTCGATAATAACGGTCCATTTCCTTATAACCGATATACCTTGGCTAGCGGCAGTAAACTCGGCGCAGGATTTTACTTCGGCATCAGCCGCAGTTGGTACAAGGCCGTTGATTGGGACGGCAGCTGGAATTTAGGACTGGGATACCGGCCGCTGCCGTTTCTAAGCGCCGGCGCTACGGTGTTTGATCTGAATCAGCCAGAAGTCAACGGTGTGAGCCTGGAGCCGACATATGGGTTGTCCCTGGCATTGCGGCCCTTTGATGAACGCTTGACGGTATCGGGTGATCTATTCTTCACTAAAGATGAATTTCATGATTACGGGGATGATTTAGATCCCATCATCCGCCTGGAAGCATTACCCCTGGCTGGTGTTCGTCTCTTAGGCGAATATCGCGTTGACAGTCAATATTTAGGTTTTGGCCTGGCGCTGCATCTGGATAATTTGAGCCTGGGTAATTACCGCATCCAGAACGACGATAATGAACATGCCGGAAGCATCGGCTATATGCACTTGACTTCTGACCGATTCAATAGCATCCTGACTCCTGATAAGAAGAAATATGTAGAAATTGTGCTGGATGAGCCGATCTTGGAAACGATGCCTCAGTATCTTATTTTCCGGCCGGAGGGAAGGACGCTGCATCAGCTTCGTCAGCAGATAATCCATTACAGTGATGACCCCGATGTCGATGGCCTGATTATCAGGTTCGAGGGCGCTGAGATGGGATTAGCGCAAGCTCAGCAGATTCGTCGGACGTTGGATGAATTCAAACTGAGTGGAAAGCATTTAATCGCTTATGCTGAAGATTACAGCCAGCTCGAATATTATATCGCATCTGTGTGTGACGACGTTTACCTCATGCACATCGGTGGTGTTGACCTTCGAGGTCTTGGTGTTGTTTTAGGGTATTGGAAAGGGGCGTTGGATAAATTGGGTATCGGTGTTCAAGTCGTCAAAGTCGCGGATCACAAGACGGCAGCGAACTCATTTATCTACGAAGGCACCACAGAAGCCGAAGCGGAAATGATGAATTGGCTTTTGGACGATGTTTACGATCAGATGTGCGGTAATATCGCGTTCAGTAGAGGCTGGGAAATCGATGACTTGAAAACCAAAATTGACGCAGGTCCATACTTTTCCACTCGTGCTCTGAAGGCAGAGTTGGTTGATGATCTGGTTTATTACGATGAAATCACCGACGGATTGAAAGATGATGGCTTTGCCATTCAGAGTGAGAAGAAGTACTGGAGAATGGACGAATACGATGAAGAATGGCCGGATGTGCGCATCCCCAAAGTAGCTTTAATTTACGCTGAAGGCGCCATAGTCCAGGGTGAAAGCAGTTCCGGCTTTTTCAGCGGTGATGTGATGGGGGCGGCTACTATCGCTGAGGCCATCAAAACCGCCAGAGAAGATAAATCGATCGACGCCATCATTCTGCGTGTCAATTCCCCGGGGGGTTCTGCCTTTGCATCTGAAGTGATCTATCGTGAAGTCCGCAGGACGGTGATCGATGACAAAAACCGTAAACCAATCATTGTGTCGATGGGGAATGTGGCTGGTTCAGGCGGCTATTATATCGCCTGTGCTGCAGACACGATCATCGCAGAAGAGGGCACCATCACCGGTTCGATTGGCGTGCTCGGAGGCAAAATTAATCTTCAGGGACTGAATCAGAAGATCCATCACAATACCGAAACCATTAAACGCGGCGAACATGCTGATGCCTGGCGGATGCATCGTCCTTTCACAGAAGAAGAGATGGGCATACTCCAGGATGCTGTGGAAGCTATATACGACGATTTCATCACCAGAGTTGCTGAGTCACGTCCCTTGACAAAAGAACAGGTCAATGAGGTTGGTGAAGGACGGGTTTGGACTGGGAAACAAGCGGTAGACAATCAACTCGTCGACTTGCTGGGCGGTATCGATCTGGCATTTGAAGTTACTCGATCCATGATTGGAGTCGAACCTGGATCTACTATGAAATTGTCGATATTTCCCAAGCATAAAAACTTCTTCCAGACGGCGCAGAACGAACTAGTGCAAATCGCCAGTCCGGGTCTGCCTGCTGAAATCGTGGAAGCCCTGCAACCGCTCTCGCTGATGATGGAACTCTACGACGGTGAACCACTCATGTTGATGCCATATAGCATCGATGCAGAATAAGAATAAGGGATAGAGCCATGTACAAACGAATACTGCACACATGTCTTGTGGGACTAATATCGCTGATATACTCGCATAGTTATGCTGACGTTCATCCGCTCCTCAAGGCAGCCCAGGACGAAAGAAATGATCTCGTCGCGGCTGAGCTTTACTGGCAGTATTTCTCTGACGCTAAAAGCGATTCGTCTTTTCCAGACGCCGCTGCTGATTTTTCCAGGCTCTTAGCACGCAATAATATGCTCGAGGATCTGGTCAAATTAGGCGATCTGCTGAGTGAATTGAAACCTCCTCCGGCCAGCCCGATGAATACCATCGCATGGGCTTTGGCCGCGGCAGATACCGCTCTGGAAAAGGCTTACAATTATACCGTTGCTGCGATAGCGGCGCAGAAATTAGCCGTTATACAGCCTCCTCCAGAGGATCGTTCGGAAAAAGCCTGGAAGGAGCGCAATGAGTACCGTCTGGCTTACTACCTCGATACTCAAGGGTATACCCTGCTGCAAATGAAGGAACCCAAGAAGGCATTGGATATCTTCCTGCAGGCAAAAGATCTGATGATCGATCCTGATTATGAACTTTTCCTGCATGTGGCTCAAGCCTACTGGCAACTTGATAAGGCGGACAAGACTTTGGATTGGGTCTGTAAAGCTCGGTATTATTCTGGTGAGACTGATAACGAGGAGATCAACAGTCTTATCGAGAAAGCCTTTCTTAAATCTATGGGAAAGAACGCTGATTTCGACAGCTATGTTGATGAGAAGCTGCAGGAATTGAAAGCTGAGGAATACGCGCTATACATCCAGAATATACTGGAATATGCTGCGCCAGCATTCAAACTGAAGTCTCTTGATGGTAAAATGGTCAGCCTTAACGATTTCAGCGGGAAGATTGTCCTGGTGGACTTTTGGGCGACCTGGTGCGGCCCCTGCAAGAGGGAACTGCCGCTATTACAGGCTGAACTTGATAGATGGAACGAACAGGGTGTGATCATGCTGGCTATTTCAACAGACCGTGATCAGGAAAAGGTTCATCCCTTCATTGAAGAAAACGGTTACACGTTTGAGGTGCTGTTCAATGATAACACGTCGCGGGATTATGACGTGGCGGGAATCCCCACGCTTTTCATCGTCGATGGCGCTGGAACGGTTCGTTACAAGCATGTAGGCTATAGGCCTGACATCGTGGACATCCTGAACTTACAGATTGCTGAATTAATGAAATAGAACTCTAAACACAGGAACTGCTGAAAGGGAACAGATGAAGAAACTACTCGTTGCAGCTCTTCTACTGACTCTGATACTGTCGATTATAACGACAGGAAAGGAGTTGGAGTTAGAGGATTACTTGAATACTGCAAGCAAAGACATTCAAGAGCATTACCTGGATAACGGACTGCGGATTTTGACCTGGGAAGATCATTCTGCGCCGGTCATCAGTTATCAGATTTGGTTCCACGTCGGCTCAATCAATGAGAGACCGGGGATTACCGGGATTTCCCACCTGTTTGAACACATGATGTTCAAGGGATCCAAAAAGTATGGACCCGAAGAACATGCCAATATCGTGAAAGCTCAGGGAGGGCGGTTGAACGCCTTCACTTCAGAAGACATGACGGTCTATTTCGAAAATATCGCTGCGGATAAACTGGAGCTGGTCATCGCTTTGGAGGCTGAGAGACAGGCTAATCTGGCGATTACGGAGGATAATTTGGCGTCAGAGCGCGAGGTGGTCAAGGAAGAGCGCCGGGTGCGCACAGACAATCAGGTTTTTGGTGACATGTTTGAACAGTTGAAGGCGAACGCTTTCATGGCGCATCCCTACCAATGGAGTGTGGTTGGCTGGATGTCGGATATTGAAGCGATTACGCTGGAAGATTGTCAGGAGTATCATCGCATTCATTATGCGCCGAACAACGCAACCGTCGTCCTGGTGGGTGATTTCAAAACCAAAGAAGCAGTAGCGTTAATTGAAAAATATTACGGTAAGATGCCCGCGCAGGAACCCCCGCGCGAAGTCCAAACCGTTGAACCGTTGCAGCGCGGTGAAAGGCGGGCCTATGTTCATCGCAAAGCACAACTTCCGATGCTGTTAGCTGGCTACCATATCCCTGACATCTCGCATGAAGATATGCCAGCCCTGCAAGTTGCTTCGAGCATATTATCCGCTGGAGAAAGCTCACGTATCTACCGGAAAATGGTGTATGAAGATCAGATTGCGCTTTATGCAGGAGGATCCGCAGATGCTTCACAGGATCCCAGTCTTTTCTACGCCTATTGCGGCATGAACATCGGACATGCCCTTGCCGCCGGTGAGGAAGCGTTGTTCGGTCTGATCGAAGGTTTAGCAGATAATCCTCCAACAGAAGAAGAACTGAAGAAAGTCATTAACCAGGCTGAAGCTGATTTTATCCTCGGAATGCAGACCAATATGTATAAGGGATACAATCTGGGATACTATCAGACTATCACCGGCGATTGGCGCAATATGATCGATGAAGTTAAGCACCTGCGCGAGGTAACGTCAGAAAAGCTCGTCGAAGTTGCCAAGAAATACTTTACACCTAAAAATCGCACGACTGTCATACTTGTGCCTGACGAAGACTTATAGGAAAACCGGGGATTATCAGGAGAATTTAAAAAATGAAATCCATCAAGATAATATCAGGGCTGGTTCTGGTGTTCGTGTTATTGGCAAGCACACAGACATCAATCTGCCTTGCAGAAGATAAAGAAGACGTTGTACCGGCTTATACACCGCCGCAGACGCAAGACCTTACACCGGTCAAACTACCGCCGATTGAGGAAAAGATACTGAATGACGGGCTGAAAGTGGTCGTGGTTGAGCATCACGAATTACCAGTAGTGTCCCTTCGGCTGATGTGCAAAGCAGGCAGCCAGTACGATCCGGCTGGCAAAGCAGGCGCCACCAGTTTCATGGCAGATCTGTTGACGAAAGGGACTAAGAATCGGACCGCCTCCGAGATTGCTGATGAAATCGACTTTATCGGTGGGAATCTGGGAGCTGGCAGCGGCTGGTCGGGGACCTACGTAACTTGCACCGTTTTGAAGAAGCACCTGGCCAAAGGTCTGGATATTATGCAGGATGTAGTCCTGAATCCTACCTTTGCAGATGATGAGATCGAAAGAAACCGCCAAAGTACACTCTCCAGCATCGTCAACAGCAAAGACCAGCCCAGCTCTGTGGCCAGCAAAGCCTACAGCGAATGGCTTTTCGGGGACCATCCTTATGCCCTGCCAACTGAGGGCACTGAAGAGACCATCGCGGGATTGACACGAGAAGATATTGTGGGTATGTATGATCTGATATTTGCTCCCAATAATTCGGTGCTTTTTGTAGTAGGAGATATCAAACCGAAAGAGGGCTTTAAACTGGCAAAAGAAGCTTTCAGCAGTTGGGAAAAGGGCGCGGCGCCAGTCCTTTCCTTGCCGCAGACAGACGCCCCTGAAGGGTACAAAATCAGATTAATCAATAAATCCGATGCCACACAGGCACAGATACGGATGGGACATCTGGGAATTTCCAGAGACAATGAGGATTATTTCCCGGTGACGATTATGAACTACATCCTCGGCGGCGGAGGCTTCTCCTCGCGTTTGGTGAAGATCATCCGATCTGAAATGGGATTAACCTACGGAGTAAGTTCCTCGTTCAGCGCAAGGCTGGATCAGGGCCCGTTCACTATTTCAACATTTACCAAGAATGAATCCACTCTGGATGCCATCAATGCCATGCTTGATGTGGTTAAGACCTATCAGGAAGAGGGACCGACTGATCAGGAATTGCAGGAAGCTAAATCGTATCTAACGGGAAGCTATCCTTTGAACTTTGAAACTCCCGGTGACATAGCCAGTCAGTTACAGAGTATCGAAATATATGGCCTGGGTTCAGATTACATCGAGAAATATCGCTCCAGGATTGACGCTGTGACCCAAAAAGACGTCATGCGAGTTGCCCAAGAGTACCTGCACCCCGAGGATATGTTAATCGTGGTGTTGAGCAATGCCGAGGAAGTCAAGGCCGATCTGGAACAGATTGGACCGGTTGAAGTGGTGGAAATCGACTAAAAAATGAAGATTTACAGAAAAAGTTTGCTTGAGGCATATTTTCAGGCAAACTTTTTCATTTTTATCGTTGATTTTACTTGCAATTGAAAAATATTTCTCGTATCATCTGTAGCGATAGGCCGAACTCGCTATAAAAGACAATGACCAAATTAGATTTACAAGAAAGACTCAAGCAGCTGCCGCAGGTGGGAGCTCTTTTAGAAAGAGCAGAGTTGCAGCGTTTGGTGAAGACATATCAGCATGAGTTGGTCAAAAAAAAGTGTATTGAGGTCATTGACGAAGAACGAAAGCGCTTATTGTCTGGGACTGAGGAGCCCAGTCCAGATGAAATATTAATTGACCGGGTGATCCATACGGTCGAAAAGTTCGCCGACGTCAGGCTGCGCAGAGTGATCAATGGCACTGGCATTCTATTACATACAGGACTTGGAAGATCGCCTCTCATCGACGCGGCTTATCAGCGAGCTTTCGACCGCGTCAGGCGTTGCTGCAATCTCGAACTGGATCTGGAATCGGGTAAGCGGGGTGACAGACAAACTGTCCTGGAAGATTTAATTGCCTATATCACCAACGCTGAAGCGGCAATTGTAGTAAATAATAATGCAGCGGCTGTGCTCCTTGCGTTAAACAGTTTGGCCTATCGTAAAGAGACGCTGGTTTCACGAGGTGAACTGATCGAAATCGGTGGTTCTTTCCGTCTGCCTGAGATTATGAAAAAGTCAGGCACACTATTGGTGGAAGTCGGCACGACGAACAAAACCTATGTTAGAGATTACGCGGAAGCAATCACTGACAGAACCCGGGCCATATTAGTAGCGCATTCGAGTAATTACCGCATTAAGGGATTCGTCCAGGAAGCTGGATTGGAGGGACTGGTCGAACTTGGTCGAAAAGCTGTCATCAGCGTGATTCATGACTTGGGCGGCGGCGTTATCGTAGATCTCGAAAACTGGAATTTGCCGCACGAACCTGTCGTAAGCGATAGTGTTTCTGCTGGAGTCGATGTTGTCACATTCAGTGGTGATAAGGTATTAGGCGGCCCGCAATCCGGTATCATTGTGGGTAAAGCCAAGACGTTGGAAAGATTAAGGAAAAATCACCTGCTGCGTGCGTTAAGACCGGATAAGTTCACCCTGGCGTTCCTTGAAGAAACTGTGCGCGCATACTTATCTCCCATGAAACTGCTGGAACAACATCCAGTGTTGTCAAGGTTAGTAGAGGAGAGGGCGGAGTCACTCGCACGAGCTCAAAGGTTATTCGATTTAGTTGATGATAATGTTTCTGATGCAGTGAAAGTCGAGGTGATTTCCAGTTCTGCGCAGCTTGGTTCAGGCGCTTTGCCGTTGGAAGAATTTCCATCTGCGGCTATAAGATTGAAAATCAGAGATTTGAAAGCCTCTCGATTAGCAGCCGCGCTGCGTGATGCCGTGTTACCTATCATTGGATACACGAAGAAAGATTGGGTGGTGATCGACGTCAAGGCGATCATGGATGATGAGATTGCAGAAACGGCGAACAGTTTCAATCTAGTTGTGCAAAAATATTCCTGATGGCATTAAGACATTATAAAAAATATCCTGTTTAAATCTTGATTTGTACTTATTTATTTACTATTTTAAAATTGCTGTAAACAGGATTTACTCGATGAGTCTGAGTTATCTAAAAAATCTTCTTCTAATCGTGCTGCTGGCAGGACTTTCCGTATCCGCCAAAGCAGTGACGGTTAAAACCATTGAAGTCGATGGTGTTATCCATCCGGCGAGCGCAAATTTCATTCAGCGCGCCATTGAAGAAGCCAATGCCGCGAATGCTGAAGCGCTTCTGATTGAACTGGATACACCCGGCGGCTTGATGGATTCCATGCGCGATATCATCAAAGCGATGCTGGCCAGTGACGTGCCTGTGATCGTCTATGTGTCTCCCTCTGGATCGAGAGCCGGATCTGCTGGTGTGTTTATCACGATGGCAGCTCATATTGCGGCGATGGCGCCTGGAACCAACATCGGCGCAGCTCATCCAGTATCCATGGGTATGGGGGGGGGTGAGCAGGATTCCACCGGTGTGATGGAAGAAAAAGTTCTCAATGACGCGGTAGCCTACATTCGTTCCATCGCTGAGAAAAGGGGTCGCAATGCCGATTGGGCGGAAAGTTCCGTACGCGAATCTGCATCCATCACTGAGAGAGAAGCGCTGGAGCTTAACGTAATCGATTTGATTGCCTCTTCGACCGATAGTCTATTAATCATGCTGGACGGGCGTGAGGTTTCATTGCCGCGGGGATCTCGTCCTTTGAATTTGACCAACGTGGAGCTTGATCACATTCACATGACCTGGCGTGATCGTATGCTGGACATCATCAGCAATCCGAACGTGGCCTATATATTGATGCTTTTAGGAATGTACGGCTTGTTCTTTGAACTTTACAATCCCGGGTCAATTGCGCCGGGAGTTATCGGCGGCATCTGTTTGATTCTGGCTTTTTTCGCCTTTCAGACACTACCAGTAAATATCGCTGGATTGTTACTGATTTTACTGGCAATCATCCTTTTTATTCTGGAAATAAAGATAGCCAGTTATGGCATATTAAGCATAGGCGGAACAATCTCATTGCTGATAGGTTCTATCATGTTGATTGACTCTCCCATCCCGGGACTTGAGATATCCTGGAGTGTTATTATTCCGGGAGTACTTGCTACACTGCTGTTTTTCGGCGTTGCAATAACCTTGGCGGTTCGAGCACAGCAGCGCAAACCTACGACCGGCCGTGAAGGGATGTTAGGGGAGAGGGGAGAGGCCGTTGACGACTTGGATCCTCTCGGAGATGTAAAAATTCATGGGGAATTCTGGCGCGCAAAAGCCGCAGGCGAGCCTGTTCCTGCGGGATCAGCCATCATAGTCATTAATGTCGAACGGCTCATTCTGATCGTCGAAAAAGATTCTTAATAAATCGAACATTGAAACAAACAGGACAAAATAAGGATACAAAATGGAGAAGAAAGAAAAAGTCTGTAACCTCTGTGGTCAGAAGCTTCCAGTTGCTGAATTCTATACACAGAAAACTGCCTTGGGAACAACCGTTTTTCGTTCGCGCTGCAAGGCCTGTTATCGTCGCGTAACCAAGGATTATTACTGGGATAATCGCGAAGAACTGCTGAAGCGCCAACGTCAGCAATATAAAAAACGTCGGCCCTATCTGAAGCAGTACTATCGCTCACACCGGGAAGAACGCTTGAAATATCAGCGCGAATGGTATCGTAAGCGCCGCCTGGAAAAAGCTGCACAGCAGAAGGCTGATGAGAAGAAATAGCCTAAGGCTGTTTCTTAAACGGTAATTGATCAAGAATGGGGCTTAAACAGGATTGAAAATGAGCCTTGACGACCTTGAGAAAAAATTCACTGAATTCGCTGACGATATGGAAAAGCGATTCAATGACTTTACACAGAAGCTGGAAAACGAGTTTTTTAGCAAAAAAACGGAAACTGAAAAGTTACAGCAGATTCACAAGCCGCCCCCAAAAGGGCGCGACGCCGCTTTCTGGGGTATCGTCCTGGTAGTGGTCGGCGTCATTCTGCTGGGAAACCATTTCCGCTGGTTTTATCTTGACGTTCCTCTGATTCCGGCTGCTTTGGTGATCCTCGGTGCGTACCTCATTATGGAAAATCGACAACGCTGAGTGTTTTGTCAGCTATTTGCTTAACTGGAGGAATTATGCCAGGCACAGCAATTCTAATTGGTTTGGCTGTACTGTTTCTACTTTCGGCGATCAAAGTCCTGAACGAGTATGAGAGAGCGGTTATCTTTCGACTGGGTCGGCTGATCGGATCGAAGGGTCCCGGGATTATTATCCTGATCCCAATTATTGATCGCATGAAAAAGGTATCTTTGCGTACCATCGTGCAAGACGTTCCGCCGCAGGATGTTATCACCAAAGACAATGTCTCAATCAAGGTGAACGCAGTACTCAACTTCAGAGTTATGGAACCCAACAAGTCCATCGTGGAAGTTGAAAATTACCTTTATGCAACCAGCCAATTGGCTCAGACAACCCTGAGAAGTGTTTTAGGGCAGTTCGAACTTGATGATCTACTTGCTGAGCGTGATAAGATCAACAAGAAGCTACAGGGGATCGTGGACGCCCACACTGATCCGTGGGGCGTCAAGGTGTCTCTGGTAGAAGTCAAGCATGTCGATCTGCCTCCCGAGATGCAGCGTGCCATGGCAAAGCAGGCTGAAGCGGAGCGCGAACGGCGTGCTAAGGTCATCCATGCGGAAGGAGAGTTTCAGGCATCCAGTAAGTTAGCCGAAGCTGCAAAAATTATTGAAAATCATCCGATGGCGCTGCAACTGAGGTATCTGCAGACTCTGGCTGAAGTTGCTTCGGAGAATAATTCGACGACTCTGTTCCCCATTCCGATTGATCTGTTCGATGTGTTCAAGAAAAAACTAAGGGATGAATAAGTCAGCGGATTCCGAGACGCGCGATTCTGCTTTGGAGACAACTGAAAAGCTGGCCAAATATTTGGCGCGCTGCGGGATAGCTGCGAGGCGTAAATGTGAAGATTACATTCGCGCCGGATGGGTGCGCGTCGATGGAGTCATTGTTGACACCCCGGAAACCCGCATTAAGGCAGGAGTCCAACGCGTTGAGTTCCGTGGGAAAGAGGTGACACCACAAGCCGAATCCCTGTATATCATGATCCATAAGCCGAAAGGCATCTTAGTCACCAATCAGTCGAGCCGGGAAACCGGCTCGACTGTTTTTGATCTGATCGATGGTGTTCCTGGGCGGCTTTTCAGTGTCGGCCGGTTGGATCGAGATACCACTGGCTTGCTGATCCTGACCAATGATGGGGCTCTGGCACAAAAACTGGCGCATCCTTCCAGTGAGAAAGAGAAGGAATATCTGGTCGAATTTGATCGTCCGGTTAATGCCGGACATCTCAAGAAACTGGAAAGGGGCGTGCTCTTGGATGACGGCGTTTCGCGGTTTAAAGCCGTGAAGCGGACAAATTCACAAGAGCTTGAGGTGATTCTAACAGAAGGACGCAAGCGTCAGATCAGAAGGACCTTTAAGGCGATTGATTTGCCCGTTAAAGAACTGCATCGCCAACGGATCGGGAAATTGACTTTAGGAAAGCTGAAAGTTGGAGAGTGGCGGAAACTCAGCAAGAATGAAGTTGCGATGCTTTTAGAATAAATTCCCCATAAAACCACTATTATTAATCCTGACACAAAAAAATAGTTAACCCGCATGTTATTGTAATTATAATACTTATTAAAATTTTGTAATTATTCCTGAAAAAAGTACGAAAAATAGTTAAAGTTCTACAGTGAACATTCCGATAAGAAGGGTGAAGAGAAAACTAAAAGTGTTTGTCACCCCGGAGGTTGATCTGAAAATTTAATTTATAGCGTGTACTTATCCCTTTGCACTTGGCGCTGTCTCCTTTCGGCGCCATTTTTTTTATCCTACTTCATTGTATTCACGGATACGAAACTTAGCCCCCACCCGGTCAGCAATCGCTCGGCAGCCTTCCAAATCAACTCCAGGATAAGAGACAACCGTGAAAATAACCTCCGGCAAAGACGTCACACACCGTTTGGCAAATTCAATCAGGGCATTGAATGCCTCCGACCCAAAATTGCTGTTGACGATGTTCTGATACTTGTCTGCGGTAGATTCGTTTAAACTGATAGACACCGTATCGATCAACCCAACTAAGTCAGGGACGATATCACGGCGATGGATCAGATCGCTCTGACCATTGGTATTCAAGCGAATCCTCTTAACGCCGCTATCTTTCAGGCGTTTTGACACTTCAAGCATCGTCTCCAGGCGAAGAGTTGGTTCACCATAACCACAAAACACGATTTCCTCGTATGTGGATGGGTCACCGACAGCCGTCATAATCTCGCCGGCAGATGGCTCTTCAGACCGGGACATGCCGATATTGTGACCCTTGACGAAAGGCTCCGTGTATCTTCGGCAGAAGCTGCATTTGTTAGTGCAGCGGGATGTGAGCGCAATATACAGTGAATTTCTTATCTGATAAGTTATGCTGCGTTCGGGGCTTGTGCCAATTCCGAACAATTTGTAAGCATTATAAGAGGTTACTCTGGCAATGTCATCAATCGTCAGTTCTTTCACCTCTGCCAGCTTCGATGCTATAAGCGGAACATAAGCCGGTTCGTTACGCTTGCCCCTGTGGGGGTGAGGCGTCATGAAGGGACAATCGGTTTCCAGCATCGTTTTATCTATTGGAGTAGCCTTAACGGTGGGAATCAGGATGCTGTTTTTGTAAGTAATATTTCCGGTGTAAGACACCAGAAATCCCATCTCGAGAACTTCCCTTAATTCAGCGATGCCACCGGAGAAACAGTGGAATCCGCCGCGGGATTTCTCTGTCAGATTCTCGCGCAAGATTTTGAAGAGATCTTGATAAGCATCCCGGCAATGGATAATCACCGGCAGATCCAGTTCGTTGGCCAGTTTCAACATGCGGGCGAAAATGTCGCGCTGGATATCGCGAGGTGAGAGGTCTCTGAAGTAATCCAATCCGATCTCACCGATAGCAACGACTTTGGGGTGTTTCGCCAGTTCACGGATATGATTCTCCAAGTTACTGTCCGCTCTCGCAGCATCGTGCGGATGCCAGCCGACCGAGGCATAGACATTGTCGTACTTCTCTGCGATTCGCACTGCATTCTGATTGGTCGCCGCGTCGATACCGATGGTATTGATATAAGTGACTTTTGCTAAGGCCGCGTTTTGCAGGACTGCCTCCAGGTGTGATTGCAGTTCGGGGAAATCCAGGTGAGCGTGTGTATCGATAAACATCGCAAGTCCAGTTGACTTCAGAAAGATATAAGTTACAAAAATCAATGGCGGAGATAAAGTGATTTCTGCTCTTGTGTTTTTAGCGTGGGTTTACAATTGGCGGGACTTCTCTCTGGAATCTGAAAACGCCGCGAAGATGAAGAGAACGAAGAAAGGCATTAAAGGCAGGTGATAACGACCATCGGCGACGAAGGGCAGGTATACGGCAGTGAAGTATACAATCAGAGCAAGCACAATCCATAGATTAAGGTCAAATAGGCGTTGCCTGAAAAGTCTAATCAGAGCCAAGATAAAGACCAGTCCTAGACTATAGTAAAAACCTTCTGTAGAGATAATAAGCCCCATAATGATGAATGGAGGGTAGGATTCGTAGCCCTCATGTAAGGTATATGTAATACACTTGCTGTCTTTGTAATAAAGATGCATAAACTTTTTTGGCCAGAGCAGAACAAGTTTAGTTGGATTTTCAATTATCCACGATACACCCTTTTCAAATGCATAACTGTCTCGCTTTGTCTCGCTTAGGGCATGGTATTGCTCATATTCATCATAGCTCATGAAGCTACGATCTGGTAGATAACCACCGCTGGCATGGTGGTTATTTCCCATCCAGACCTGCTTACCACCATTGGTGGAAGAGAGGACGAAATCATCAAAGATTTGATAATTTCGAATTTGCCAGGGTAGTAATATCAATTCACCAAGAACAAAGATAATTATTAAATGGATTAACGCCTGCCGCAGGTTCTTGTCACGTAAATAGCGATAAGCTGCTATGAATAGTGGAAAGAACAGGATTACGGGCCTTGTCAGAGCGGCATAACCGAAGACAATACCCAGAATGATGGTATTGAACCAGGAGGCACTTCCCAGTGATAGTAGTGCAATTAGACTGATCAACAAGCCGAAAAAAGAATCTGACTGAGGCAGTGAAGCGTAGAAGATGCCTGATGGAATCAATGCAAAAACGATGAGCGACTTAAATGCCGCATCTTTCGGCAAGAACTTTCGATAGAGCAATAAAGCCACAACAGATGAGAAGATAGCAATTACAACGCCGACAATTTGAGCAGTGCCAATTTCTGCGCCAAAGAGCTTATAGAAGACTGACAGAAATAAGGGATAACCGATAGGCCAGTAAGCAGTCGGACTTCCAAAGAGATCGGTGATTGCCGCACCTTCGGATAGATGCGTCGCTTGCAAGTGGTACCATTGGTAGTCTTCGTGTGGGATGTAGGTGATGTTTATAACATAAATCAGTCCGGCTATAAATTGAAACGCTATGACAATGCTCAGTATTTGAATTGATGATAACCGGTGTATTTTTAACTTATTAACTGCCAATAAATACAAAAGTAAAGCAAGAAGCAGAAGAATACAACCTGCCAGAGCAAAACCGCCAGTTAAACCACTGGCGGCATATTGAATTAACGAATCAAAGGAACCGTCCGAAGTGAGAACATTTTGCAGTGTGTTGACATCGAAAGGCAATATCAGCAGCAGCAGAGATGATAATAAACAGAAAACACCGGCAAGAGCTAAAATTGTAGAGAAAATTTTCATCGCTAAGTTACTTTCCTTCCGACCGCATAGATATTCCAGCCGTACAAGTTCCAGAAGTGACGCACAATACGCGGCCGATTTCCGGTAAGCAAGCCGTAAATTATGCCGAGAATATCGAACGGCAGACGCAACCAATTGCGAGTGTTGGCCAGTTTGATGACATCTACGCCGCATTCCCGTGTGAACTCATAAAGCGACTGCTTCGTCCAGGGACGCACATGCCCGCGATCATCGAAAAAGTTAAAAGGATGTCGTTGATCTCTTCTGTAACCAAAGGAGGGCACAAAGATGGAAGTGAAATTTGGGGTTTCGATGTAAACCGTACCTCCGGGCTTCAACACACGCTGGATTTCCTGACTCAGAAGCTTCAAGTCATGGATATGTTCGATGACATGGACGAAAAGGATGTGATCGAAATGAGCATCACGGTAGGGGAGAGGTTCCGATTCCAGGTTTATCTTGTGATAAGTAATGTTTTGCGGAACATCTTCCTCATCCAGGAGGTCGATGCCCACAAAGGTGACACCGGTCTTCAACCCTTCTATGGCGCGAATATTTTCACCGCGCCCGCAACCCAGCTCTAAAATCGTGCTGTCATCTTGTACTGACCTGAAGAACGACCAGCGGGGATCGAACTGTTGCAATAACCGACTCAAGGTGTGTTTTCTCTCTATTTAAGTATAAAACCTTCGAAAATATACATCATTACTTGAACAAAAGCAAATGTTTTCCATTAAAATCTACCGGTGGATTGGTAAAATAAACGTTGACAATCACCGGAAATTTTGCTATTTTAGGCTGATTGATACGATTCTACAAATAGGTGGGAATGCCTGAGGAGAAGATGGTTACATTAGAAGCTCTGGGAATGATCGAAACACGCGGTTTGGTGGGCGCCATCGAAGCCGCAGATGCCATGGTTAAAGCTGCTAAGGTGCAGTTAGTCGGCAAGGAGAAGATCGGCGGTGGTTACGTGACCGTATTCGTACGCGGTGACGTGGGCGCGGGGAAGGCTGCCACGGACGCCGGCGCTACGGCTGCAGAAAAAGTTGGCGAGCTGGTTTCTGTGCATGTTATCCCCAGACCACATCAGGAAGTGGAAATGATCGTTCCACATCGCGATAATCCAAACATCGATTAATTGCTGTCTTAACATGCCTTTGAAAATACCGGAAAAACCAGCTCCGGCAGAACGTGCTCTCGGTATGATCGAGACGAAAGGTTTGATCGGCGCCATAGAGGCGGCTGACGCGATGGTTAAAGCCGCTAAAGTCCGATTACTCCCGAAGAAGTTGTCTACGGGCGCGCTGGTGCTGATCCAGGTCGTGGGGGAAGTCGGAGCGGTTCGTTCTGCAGTCGATGCAGGCGCTCTCGCCGCTGAAAAGGTCGGCCAACTGGTATCAACGCATATTATACCGCGTCCGCACGACGAAGTTGAAGACCTGATTATCTACCCGGAATCTCCCAAACCGAAACTGAGACCATCGCAGAAGCAGGTAACCTCATCACTGGGAAAAATGACGGTCAAGGAGCTGCGAACGCTCGCGAGAGCTGCAAAGGACTTCCCGCTGACAGGACGAGAAATTTCTAACGCGGGTAAAGAACTACTACTAGACTTACTGAAAAAGTTCTCCCCGCCGTAAATAACTTCATTCACCTCTAACTGCCTCCTGATGAGCTACAGAAGATCTTTTGAAAATTACATCGTTATAATCCTGCGAATACTGCTGCTCTGGATTATTATCGGCTTGATGATCTGGGTTGGTATCGAGTTAGGAATTGACACGAAGATCATCGGCGCGGTGGTGGCAATCTTTGGGTTCTTTACGAATGCCTTTACCGGTATGATGACCCTCATCGCACTGATTCCATTTATAGGCCCCCTGATTATCAAAATCGTTTCTCTGCCGGTCTTCTGGATTATTAATGGTATCGGATACATTTTATCAGTTGGAGCAGTACGTGCGGGTTATACGAAGGAGATTATAAACTATCGGGTGCTTACTATCGTATTTCTATTAGGGATGGTTCTTGGCTTTATAGTGGGTAGAATCGTTTGATCTCAAATTGGTATGGTTAATATGCATAATTATGCGCTTGCTTTTTCAGTAAAAAGTATTTATCTTTGACTTTCGAATTGCACGGTTTACTCATGAAAAGCATACTGCCTGTTAAAAAACAGAACTCAATGCGAGTAGCTTTCAGTTTTTTAGTTTGCCTTTCTGTCTGCTTCTTCACTTACGTTCAAGCTGCGAATATCAAAGTCCCCTCATTCGCTGATGGAGTTCTCTCACCGTCGCCGCGCTCGACTGAATCCGTCGATGATAGTACTATCTACGAAGAGGATTTTGAATCCGGAATCGGAGGTTGGGCCACTGTGGATCTAACCAACCCGGGCAGCATGTGGCACAAGGATAATTTTAATGCATATTCCGGGAATTCCTGGTGGTGTGGCGATTCTCTGTTAGAGGGATATAATAATAACTGGCTGCAGTATCTTGTGACTCCTGCCATTAACCTTTCCACCTCGCAAATCCCGATTTTAACCTTTCAGCAATATTGGGCTATAGAACTACCTGAAGTCTGGGGGTTTTATGATGGCTGGGACGGCTGCAATGTGTGGGTTTCTATCACCAGTGGAAACACCTGGGAGATACTGATGCCATCTTCACCACCCTACACAAATTCAAGCTTATACAGTTTCGGTTGGCGCTGGGAAATGGGCGCTGGCGTTCCTGGCTGGTCAGGTTATTCGGCCGGATGGATCGAGATCAGTTTTGATCTTTCTGCTTATAGAACGCAAAATGTCATGTTCAGGTTCGCGTTTGCCAGTGATGAAGCAACCTGCACAACCGATGATCCATCCTTGATCGGGCTATTCATCGATGATATTGAAGTTCGAGATGGGGGAAACGTCTATCTCTCGAATAACGCCAACGGTACTGCATTTCCACAGGAATTTACGACTCAGGCAGGAAGCCCATCCGGCAATTTCTGGGCTCTGACACAGGATGATTATCACAGTCCGACGCACAGTTGGAATTGTGATGATCAGGATTTCCTTTCAAATGCGCTGGTTTCACCTGTGATTTCCATCCCGGATGAGATGCAGACTCATCTGAGCTACTGGGTATTCTGCGATATGCCTGATTGGGATGGCGACCTGGATGATTATCTGGATGATTATTACTACATCGAAGTTAAAAATGTCAGTGATATTATCTGGACGCCGATCGCCTACGATTGGGCGCATGATGGTTCAGGGCAGCAATGGGTTGAAAGAATCTCAGGTTTCTGGGATAATCTGCCAACCAATGAGCTGAACCTGAGCGCTTGGGCGGGTGAAGACGTTCAAATGCGCTTCCGAACGGTAACGGATAATAACGACGATGGCGGCACCGGCGAAGGTGTATTTATAGATGACGTAAAACTGACCTCCTTCGTCATTCCCGATAATGATGTGGGCGCATCAAATCTGATTATCCCGTTTCCAACTTATGCAGGTCAGGGAGAGATTCAGTGTTTTATCGACGTAGTAAATTACGGTATTCAGGATCAATCTCAAGTTCCCCTATTCTGGGAAGTCAACGGTGTTGAAACAGCTCTTATACCATGGTTAAGTGTGAATGCCGGAGCCACTATAACCAGAACATTCTTGTGGCAGCCTCCTGCTGAGGGAGTCTATGATTTTAAAGGCTATACCTCTCTGGAAGGCGATACAATCAGGTCAAATGATTCTTCGTATGCGGGTATTGTGGAAGTCACTCCGGCCGGGACTTTCGAATTTGGATATGATCATCGTCAGATCACTTATTTCCCTGATTTCTATACCTTTAATTTCCAGCCGGGCACCGGCCCGATGGTTTACTTCACTCCTGCCGATGATGGTGTCCCGGGCATTCTCGACGGTGAATATATAAAAGGAATGTTCTACTCGGAAGGGACCTTCAACCTGCACATTTATGCTGATGGCGAGGAGAATTCACCGGGTGAAGAGGTTTATACCACTTCGGTGACCATTGGCGAAGATGATATGTACCCCAACTGGGCAGAGATGGACCTGACGGACGTCTCTTATCTATCGGGAGGGCATCCGAACTTCTGGGTCTGGTTTGAAATCATTCAGCAGGATTATGCCCCACATATCATCGGACATCTGAAGGATAACGTTCAAGCGGGTCATTTTTTCACATTTAACGACCATGACGCCAATGAGACGATTGTCAATTTCAATATTCGTGCGGTTATGACAGGGACCACGCCAGTTGCCCCGTTCGATTTTACCAACATCCCTGACTATGCTCAACTACTGCCCAACTATCCTAATCCTTTCAATTCATCAACGCGGATTGATTTTGTGATCCCTCAGAGGCAGACGATAAGGTTGACCGTCTATGATCTTCTGGGAAGATCGATTGAAGTCCTGTCACAGGATGATATTTATCTGCCCGGGAGACACTCCCTGGTTTGGAATACGGGGCATTTTGCCAGTGGTATATATTGGATCGTGCTGGAAGTAGATGGTTTTTCATTGGTGCAAAAAGCCCTGTTATTGAAATAGCAGGATGAACTAAATAACCAATTACTGCTTGCTATAATAATCTGATGTTTGTAAATTACACTACTTAAGTTAAATATCCTATCCATGAGGAGGTTTGAAAATGATTAAGAAATCACTATGGATCCTCGTTTCTTTAGTTTTGCTGTCAGGGCTAAGCGCCTGGGCGGCTTCTCCTGGAGATGTTGTATCCAACAAAATCGCTGTCAAGAATCCAACAGTGCCTGCGATCCCAGATCCGGGCATTGATGAAGTTGACAGCGTCATTTTCTCTGAGGACTTTGAGTCAGGTCAGGGAGACTGGACGTTTGTGGACGTCACTGCCGCAGGTATCCAATGGCATGCTGACAGTTTCAACGCTTATGCCGGCAATTCCTGGTGGTGCGGTGATCCAGCGCTGGGCGGTTATGATAATCACTGGCTGCAATATTTAGTATCCCCATCCCTGGATTTCAGCAGTGTGACAAATCCAGTGCTCACCTTCAAAATGTTCTATGCAGTTGAAGCTCCTGGTGGTGAACCAGCGCCATACGACGGCTGGGATGGATGTAACGTATGGGCGTCAATCAATGGTGGAGCGACCTGGGTACCGATTATGCCGACACTCCCTGCATATACTTGCACAAGCATGTATAGTTTTGGTTTTGAGTGGGGCATGGGTCCTAATATCCCGGGCTGGGGCGCTGCTTCCGGTGGATGGGTTGACGCAGAGTTCAATCTGTCGGCAGCCATAGGTCGTCCGGATGTAAAAATCCGCTTTGCATTCTGCAGCGATCCAGCATACTGCACCATCGACGATCCCTCGCTTTTGGGTTTCTTTGTAGATGACGTTTCCATCGATGATGGCGCCACAAATCTGCTCTCCAACGATGCTGATGGAGTCGCTTTCCCGTCTGACTTCACTTTCGACACGGGTGAATCTTCAGGGGATTTCTGGACCATGACCACGCAGTCCTCGCACAGCGCGACGAATTCGATGCTGAATGATCACGAGGGTCACTACAATCTGTCTGATGCCTTAGTCAGCCCCTGGATCGAAGTTCCGGAAGATGTGAACGTCAAATTCCGCTTTTGGCTGTGGTGCAACATGCTGGACTTCGATGGCGACGGCAATAATTCGCTGGAAGATTACTATCACGTAGAAGTTTCTACTGACGGTGTCGTCTGGGAAGCAGTCTTCTACGATTACGGTGATATCACCCGTCCGGGCGGCGCACTGTTCGGTTGGGACTGGTATGAGCCGGGAGATCCGTTTAACGGCAACATCCAACTGTCTCTGTCTGCATACGGCGGCCAGGAAGTCAAACTTCGCTGGCGTGTCATTACCGATGACAATGATGACGGCGGTATAGGCGATGGCTTGTACATCGACGACGTTGAAGTCTTCATCGCTGGGTTTGACAACGATGTAGGCACGGAAAGATTCAACGTTCCTTTCCCGACCAGCGCCTATCTCGACAACATCCCGTGTTCAGTCGAACTGCACAACTACGGCAACGTCGACCAGGGTATGGTTCAATCATACTGGCGTATTAATCAGGGAACTCCTAATCCGTTAATTCCCTGGGCCTCAATTCCGGTCCTTAGCTATGTGACCAAAGAATGGAATTGGCTGACGCCAAATCCGGGTTCCTACATCCTTGACGTTTACACTGCTCTTGCTAGTGATGAAGATACCTCCAATGATACGTCATATGCAGGTACCGTAGAAGTTACCACAGCAGACGTCCTGGAATTTGGCTATGATACACGTAGATACTCTTACGAACCGTCCGTCTACTACTTCAACTTCAGTACAGGTCAGGGCGCCTATGTCCGTTATACACCACTGGACGATGGTGTGGTTGATCCGATGAACGGTCAGTATTTGAAAGCACTGTTCCAGGATACCGGCACCATCCGCATTCATATCTATGAAGGCGGGGAGACTGCGCCTGGCGCTCCAGTGGATGATTGGGATGCTAACGTAACGATGGTTGCGCCTAACTGGCAGACCTTCGATATCTCCCAGATTACGTTCTTCCAGGAAATGAATGACGATTTCTGGGTGTGGTATGAAGTTCTGAATACTGCCGGTACTCCACATATCATGGGTTGGGATGAAAATGTCCTGGGTGAGGAACACTTCTTCGCCAACTTCAGCGGCAGCTTTGGAGTATCCGATTATGAGTTCTTCGCCCGTGCAGTCTTTGAACCGGCTGTAGGCGTCAGCGATCCAATCAATCCTGCTCAACCGACTGAATTCGCTCTGCACCAGAATACACCGAACCCGTTCAACCCCTCAACCACGATCGAATTCTCGCTGGCAAAAGCTGGTATGGCTAAGATCACTGTGTTCGATCTGATGGGGCGTCAAGTAGCGACACTGGTGGACGGCAATTATGCTGCTGGTTTACACAACGTCACCTTTAATGCTGCAAATCTGGCATCGGGTGTGTACATCTATCGCCTCGAAGCTGATAATCGGGCTATGGAAAAGAAGATGCTCTTCCTGAAGTAATCTTCGCACACATCGAGTTCAAAAGGGACATTCACAGCAGAATGTCCCTTTTTCTTTTACTTTGCTTAAAAAAGCGCTTGCTTTTGTCGCTGATATTGCTAAATTAAATAGAGAAGAATTGCAGACACAAAACCAAGGCAACAAAGGTAAGAAATCATGAAGTGTCCGAGCTGCAAAGGCGATATTCAATGGAGCTACAAAGGTCAGACGTGCCCTTCCTGTGGAGATCCACTGCCGAAGAGAAAGGCATTTATAGTGGAATTCTTTCAGAGGAGTGTGGAATTCAGCGAAGATCGCGGGTTCTTTTTCTGGCTGCTTGTTTTCGTTTTATTTTTAATCGTCACAGCAGCGCTTGAACACCTTCTGGGAGCGGGAAAATTAAAGATCTACCTGGACCGCAATAAATTCATCAGTCTCTTAACGATGATCTACGTGGCAGCGCACCTCAAGCTGATTCGCAATATTCACACGATATCCAGGCCGGGTTATCCAGGCGCTTACTGGGTTGACCGATTGATCATTAAGAAGATGAGGCGGGGGACTAATGTCATGCTGGCTTTGGGCGTTCTCACCAGTCTGATCGTTTTAGGACCGTTCAATATCTTTTCTATGATGCCGGCTTACTTCGTGATAATTTCGCTGTTCACAGCTCTGTTTTGGAGTATTGAATCATTCCGTATGGATGACCGCGAATTTCAGGACGCCAAAGTCAGATCCTATTTTGTCTATCTGGGTGTGATTCGGCTGCGCCGCTGGCGGCAAGCTTCCGGCGCTTACCTGATAACCTTAGTGGTTTCGGGAGGAGTCTTCTTTGGATTATCAAACGTGCCCAATCTGTACTGGAATATTCGCATGAATCCTTTTGTCATGGAGACGGTCGATATTTTTACCGGTTTGTTCGATTGGATGCCGCTATTGTGGCCGGAGGGATAGAAAGCAATTGAGCCGCTGCCTTTCCCTCATATATACTATGTCGCATAAGATATATTATGTCAAGTAAGTGAAGTATAAATAGTTCAGCCTAACTTTTCCTCTGCTTTCTCCCCTGCCTGGCGGCTATTTGTATCGGATCCCATAACGTCGATAGTTTCGGCGTGTATCCCAAATCCAGACCTTCTATTTCTCTTAGTGTCAGTTTGCCTTCTATTGCGGCGGCTAAAGTGTTCAAAGCCGCATGCACATTTCTCATCCCTGCCATCTGAGCGCCGATAAGACGCTCGTTCTGATCATAAATCAAGGCCATATCCATTTGCCGATCCACAGAAATTTCGGCTTTTGAAGCTTTAATACCGAATTCCTCCGCTTGCTTGACGCTTAAACCAGTTCTCCCTACCTGTAGATCGAAGCAGGTCCAGATTCGGGTCGTGAGCGTTCCAGTATCTTGCCCCTGTCCACCGCTTGCGCTTTCACCTGCCTGTCTGCCCTGGCGCGCTGACGTCGTCGCTAAAGGCCAGTAAACAGGTTTATGTGTGATCTTATGGAAGGTTTCAGCGCAGTCACCACATGCATAAATGGTTTCCCGAGACGTTTTTAAATGTTTATCGACAGTGATCGCACCGTTTTTACCAAGGCTGATACTAGCGCTATCGGCTAAATCCACATTTGGTGTAACTCCCATTGCCAATAGAACCATGTCACACTGATGAAGATCGCCGTGCTCTTCAATCCCAATTACTTTATTATCAAGCGATACTTTAATGCCGTACAAGTTATCTGTGAAATATAAGTCAATATTGTTATTCGCAAGAGTATCATATAACCGCTTACTTATAGTTGATTCGAGATCCGTCATCAAACCACTGGTCAAACCAATCATCTTGATATCCAGACCATAAGAGTGAAGCGCCGCGGCACAGACCTGGGCAATGGTGCCCGTACCCACCACGACAATTTTTCGCGGCTTTTGTGTTTGGATAAATGAGCGGAGCGCGTCGGCATCATGCGGAGCGCGAAGGGCAAAGACACCTTTTGAGTTAATATTGGGCCAATTCGGTTTGAAGGGGCTCGCGCCGGTAGCCAGGATCAGGCGGTCGTAAGGAAGTGAAAACTCTTGGGAGGTTGCTTTATTCTGGACGGATATTTCACGCTTTACTGCGTTAACGTCGATGGCGTTATGATTCGTGAGCAGGTTGATTCGATAATCAACCCGGACAGATTCCGGCGTCAGTACAAACAGATCGTCCTTTGAGGCAATGGCGCCGGCCAGGAAGTCAGGAATGGAGCAGTTTGCGCTTGATATGTGGCTGGACCGTTCAATTACGGTAATATCCATATCGGGGCGATTACGGCGTGCGCGCATTACAGCGGCCATACCTGCCGCGTTACCCCCAATGATAATCAAACGGTTTAGACTGTTCAATTTTGTAAATTACATGCTGTTTTTTACCGCAGCGACTTTATCGCTGAGTGTCTGATGTTTGTCGCGTCGGTCGTCGATGGAAATAACTGTATAGACGCGCGGGATGCCCTCTTTGAAAGGAGCTTCATGAATTTCTCGCAGAGCATCGAAAATGCGATCAACCGGTCCTTCGATCTGTGTCGACATAGGGGTCAGCTCCCACCTGAGATCGGGGAACTGATCCAGAACTTTGACACATTTTGCTACGATATGCGAGACGGAAACTCCTTCACCTTTGGATACAACAGAGATGCTGCAAGTAGCCATGATTCACTCCAAGCTAACTTCGATTTCTCGCAAATAATGGGCTGCATCTTCCGGTGGTGTAGGATTGATATAGAAGCCTGTACCCCACTCAAAGCCGGCGGTTCGCACCAGTCTGGGGATGATTTCAAAATGCCAGTGGTAATCAGCTTCCAGAGTTTGCCAGTAATTGCCGCGTCTTGTTTTAGAGTGAGTGTTTGGTGAAGTATGCAGCACAAAATTATATGGTGGGTTATTCAGGGCTGATCTCAGGCGCTGCAGGATGTCTTTCAAGCATTTCGCAATCGCCATCAGGCCGTCATCATCCAGCTCTGTAAAATCATGTGAATGCTCCTGCGGAGCGACCATTACCTCGAAGGGGAACCTGGAGGCAAACGGAGCTAAAGAAACCATGCCGTCTATTTCGCTGATTACGCGCGTTTCGTTCTGGACTTCCTGAGTAATTATATCACAAAACAGGCATCGCTCCTTTACTTCATAATGCCTGCGTGCTGATTCAAGTTCCATGGAAACAGTATGAGGTGTTACCGGCGTGGCGATTATCTGGGTGTGAGGATGCGAAAGTGATGCGCCAGCCGTAACTCCCTGATTTTTAAAGATAAGGACATACCGGAAGCGAAGATCATTTTTCAAATCCTCTAAGCGCATTTGGTAGAGTTTCATTATCTTCTTAAAGTGATCCAGCGGCTGATCCGCTAAATGCAACTCATGTTCGGGGGATTCGATGATGACTTCATGTGCACCGATGCCGTTCATTTTATCATAAATGCCTTCCGCGGCACGGTCAGCTTCACCTTCGATGCGCAACGCAGGAAACTTGTTGGCGACCACTCTGGCCTGCCAACCAACGGTGTTTGGTTTTGTGCCAGGATCTCGTATCGCGATAATTTCTGGAGGCGTCTTATCTTCATTTCCAACGCAGAATGGACAGAAACCGCCGTGTGGATCCGGTTCGAGTTTTGTAAAATCTGAGGGCCTTCTCCCCCGCTCCGTTGCAATGATTACCCAGCGTCTCTGAATAGGGTCGTGTCTTAACTCCGGCATTGGTCCTCCAGTGAATAGTATCTATTCAGTTTTATTTTTCTTCAGGCAGATCATAACCTTCCCACCAGGAAGGATCGATGTTCGGAAAGAGAGTATCCCGGGTGCAGACGTCCTGGTAGTGCTGCCATGCTTCTGCGTCCGGCTCTTCTCCGTTGACCAGCTTTTCGATCAGTTCATATACTCTCGTGAAATCGAGATGGTGTCCAACTATCCTCGTTTCAGCGTAATCCCGCGCAGCCACCGTAGAAATCAAGAACTGCCAGTCAGAGCTTTCCAGCAGAAGTAATTCACGGGCAAGCTGTTTCAAGGCCTCCTGTACGCGAGGATCAGAATGTTTCGACCACATGCGTGCAGCTTCCAGCATCTTCTTTTCTGCAGCATAAATGAGTTCCCAGCTCCATTGGTTGTCCTCATTGAACCAGATATGATGGTAGCCGCCTTCACCCCAGGAACCCTCGGGAAGGCTGACTACGCGGTAGGTATCCACCTGGTTCAAATATTCACTGCCAGTCATTAATTTTATTTCTGGATCTTTAGCGAGCAGCTTTAGAGTCTTATAAATCCATCGAGGACCTTCAAACCACCAGTGCCCAAACAGTTCTGTATCGAACGGAGAGCAAATGATTGGTAGGCCTTCAGCATCCTGACCTTCATGTTGCAGAATCTGTTTTACCATATTTTTAAAATGAGATGAATTTTCTTCCAGACGTCCATATATGTTGTCCGGTTGGTAGAGTTCCTTCTGTCCCAGATCAGCTTGCGCTGAGGTTACACGCCAGTATCGATGGCCACCTGGGTAGTGCTTCTTATGGAAGTCCAGATATTGACCATCGCCGGGATAGCCGTGTTCCCCAGACCAAACTTGCAAGCTAGTCTTCGGATCACGTATGAAACAGTAGATCTGTCCTTCAAATTGATCGCGGGACTTGACCATATATCCCTGATAGGGATTGCGTTTGAACTCGTCCTTCAAGTTCGTGTAACTACCGTCGAACTGCTCATAGTACTTTTTAAGAGCTTCAAAACGCTCCAGATAAACACCCAATGCCTTCCCGCCTTCGATCATATGGGAATCGACATAGAAGAACCGTAATCCATGTTTATCCAGGAATTCTTCCACCCCGAAACGGGTACGCGGGGTATCCTCACCCAGGGGAGACTTCCAGTCATGATGATAAGGACGGTAGGCGCATTCAGGCAGCCAGATTCCCTGCGGCTTTCGCTCGAAGAAACGTTCATAGCTGACCACAGCCTGCTTGACTTGAGCGTTGATGGCGGCATCCTCGTACAGCAAAGGCAGATAACCATGGGTCGCGGCACAGGTGATGATTTCTAATTGACCATCATCCTGCAACTTACGAAAAGCTCCCAGAATATCCGTGTCATACTTCTGAAAGAAATCATCATGGATCTGCTGATAAAAGATAATCCAATCATCAGCCAGCCGGATCATTTTGTCATCACCGACTTTTTCGAAAGCGGTGCGATCTATCTTCGCAGATTCGATCTTCATCGCCAGGTAGGATTTAAAATCCTGCTTGAAGACGGGATCGGACAACTGCTCGCATAAAACCGGTGAAATGCCGATGGTCACTTTGGGCGAATGTCCTTCAGCAACGAGATCGTTAAACGTTTTCAGCAGGGGCAGATAAGTCTCGGCCGCTGCTTCATTCAGCCAATCCATGCCATGCGGCCATTTTCCATGTGACAACACATAGGGCAGATGGGAATGCAGAACCAAACTAAAAGCGCCGATAGGCTTCATACTAAACTTCCTTTATACTAACCAATTTGAACCGAACAACTCGTCAGAGGGACAGGGACAGGCGAAACCGCCTTCACGAGGCCATCGCTCTATCTCCAAATTATTTCTTTTAACACAAATTGCAAACTTTATACGCTGATCAGGACAGGAAAAATTGGCGAATGGAATCTGGATTTCCAGACAGCGATCCAAAGCCGCCTCTGGCATTTCTTTCGGTGGTAATTCGCCCTGCCAGTTAATCAGTAGATCGTCCGTGTTTTGCAGATTTCGAATCGATACAGCCGACTGCCGCTCCCTCTCCACCTGAATGATGATCTCCTGCCCAGTAGTCGACCAGAATTCTGCCGGCGCGTCTACTCTGATAAACAGGTGATTTTCAGATAACCCGTAAAATAACTTCGTAATAAACGTCTTGCCAATATTCATCGCTCCGGAATAATCCCCCGACGTAATCTTTACCGCGCCGAGCCATTCATAATAGTGTGTCTCTTTACCGTCTATAATAGGATGAATTGGAAAGAAATCCTTAAACTCTACAGGGAGCGTTTCACCGACCAGAGGTTGTTTTAACTCATCAGGCGGTTCCACACCCAAGGAACTATATATCTGCAATAAATTAGCTCGAAACAGATAATCGAATTCTGCATCAAAGTCGGAAGAATTAGGTGTCCCATACCACCAGAACCAATCACTTCCTTCAGCGATGTAAAGCAACTCTTTTATCTTTTTTAATCCCTTCGGTTTCGGTTTTTGTTTTTCATGCTCTCCGATCAGCTTCGCTGCTTTGGCTAAATGATCCCAAGCTATATTCTTGATAGGCTCACCAATCCAAATGCGGAAGGACCCGTTAATCCAGGATGCTGGAAATATAGGTGGTAATACCTTATGCTCCTGCTGTTTTGTACTAAAATCACTGAATGATGTCAGTTGAACATTCTTATGATTCTGCAATCTGCCGTAGAGCTCCTCAAAAAAAGCCTTTCCACCATCTGGGAAATATTCCCAGGCATTCTCCCCATCAAGAATGACAGAAACGATGTGTTCTTCCGGACTCTTGAACGAAGCTGCGATCATCTCCAGATGCCCGATAAAATCAGCAACAGACCGTTTAGATGGATTCTTGGCATAACGAAAACCAATGGCATCCGAAAGTCCTTGATCGCGAAAATAAATTGTGGGACCATCATCCCTGGTTTTATAGCCGCTGTAAATAATCTCTTCGCGCTTCAAACCGGGCAGAGTCGCCATCAGGATTCGCTCGTCGGTGCCCAGCCATTTGAAGTCAGCTTCGGCTGCTAATTCGCAAGCGGCAGGGCTGACCGATCCTTCACTGGGCCATAATCCTGTCGGGTATCTGCCGAATTGAGATTTGATATATTTCCGAGCCCGTTTAAGCTGAATCTCTGCATCTTCAGGGCGTTGGAAAAGCTCCTCAGGCATTGGATCTCGCGGCTGAGAAATCTTAGCTGATCGATTGTCAATGAGCAGTGGCAAGATGGGATGATAAAAAGGCGACGTGGAAATATCGATAAGACCCTGGTCCCAGGCGCCTTTGTAAGTAGAAATAATATTTCCCAAAACTTCTCGCTGCAAATCTAAAAGCGAAACTTTCTCGTCTTCAGTAAAATCCTGCCCCTTTTTCTTGAGTGCGCGCAGCAAGTCGTATTTCTCGCCTGCCGCCCAACCGAACCAGGTCAGATTGAACCATACCTGCAGATCGCGGAAATCTGTCTCATTGAAGCGTTTGACGGCTGCGTCTATCCCCTGATGCGAAAGATCAAAACCTCTTTTTTGCAGTAACTTCTTATAGCGTCTATAAGGCAGCACCAGGTTATCATGATTCGCAGAAAAGAAATGACGTAAAATGGTCCCTTTCTCGACTGGTTCCAATTGATCCGGCGTTTTCAATGACAAGCGTAGATAATCGTCCTCATCCTGACCCTCAGCTAAATCGTTAAGCTGGAGCAACAGACTGGGCACAATATTGAATGTGACTCCCTTTCCACCGAAACGCAGCACAGCCTCTATCATGTCGAGATAACCCTTGGTGGCGTGCAGCCTTACCCAGGGCATGGCGTAACGTCCCGTATTAGGATCACGATAGTAGGGCTGGTGCATATGCCAGAGGAAAGATACGTTCAGTTTCCCGGGCATCAGCTCGTGAGATCTCGTATTTTATTTTTCAGCTCGGTCAAATCGCTCGATTTGACAACATAAGCATCGGCAGACCAGGATTCAAAGTCATCCTTGAATTGCGAGTAAGCTGTATTTAAAATGATTGCCTGATTACGGTGCTTATGGAGGATGTGACCCATCGCCTCCAGACCGTTCATTCCCGGCATCTGAATGTCCAGGATAACAACGTCGTACTTCTTCTCGTCCAACGCTTTGAAGGTCGCTTCAGCCGATTCAACGACGTCGACCTCGTATCCTTCAGTCTTTAGTTCCTCCTGATAAAGAAGGCGCAGATTCGGTTCGTCGTCTACGACCAGAATTCTCTTTTTCAACTTCGTCCTCCCCGCCGCGCACCGGCAGCGTAATGATAAAAGTTGTTCCTTCACCTTCGCTGCTCTCGACTTCGATCGTGCCAGCGTGGTTCTTTATTATCTGGTTCGAGATGGTCAATCCCAAACCTGATCCAGTAGATTTTGTCGTAAAAAATGCTTTAAACAACTTCGTCTTATGTTCCTCAGGGATGCCATGTCCCGTGTCAGAGATGTGTGCCTTGACGTAATCATCATCACCCGTGGTGATGATGGACAACATCCCGCCGTTCTGCATGGCATGGATGGCGTTGCGGAATAAATTCATCAGCACCTGGCGAATCTGATCTGCATCCATCCATACAGAGGCTAACCCTTTCTGGAAGTCCTTGGTGATAACGATTCTTTTTTCATCGATTTCGCCAGACATCATACTGAAGGTCTGATCAATGATTTTATTCAGGTCAGCATAAACGAAACGCGGCGTTACCGGTCTGACAAATCCCAGTGTCTCGTTGACGATGCGCTCCAGGCGCTTAACTTCTTCAAGGATGATCTTCAAAAAACGCTGGTTGGTCTTCAATTTTTTGGGTGTTTCAAGATCTCGTAGAATCGCCCGGGTGAAGCCGCCGATCGAGGTTAATGGATTTCTGATTTCGTGGGCAACGGATGCAGCTACTTCGCCAACGACAGAAAGCCGCTCAGCTCTGAGTAAAAGATCGCGGTTTTCCTGCAGCGCCTGATAGGCTTTTCGTAGAGCTTTCACCTTTTCTTCCAGGCTCTTCAACAACTGTGAATTTTCAATTGCAGTTCCCACCTGGTTGGTGATGATGCTTAACCGGTTTACATCTTCATCGGTGATCTCTTCTCCGGTGATGGCGTTATCAGCGATAATCATACCCTCAACTCTGCCGCGGCTGGAAATCTGTGCGGCAGCAAACTTAGTCGATCCGATTTCTTCTGATATCAGTCTTAAATCAGCAGTAATGGGCTGCTGCCGCAGATCGACTTTTTGCGGCTGACCCTTATACAAGACGTCATGGAAGAAGCCTTCCTCCCAGGTCATAGGTATTCGCCAGCCTTCAATAATCTGATTGACTTTGACATTTATGTCAACGGGACTCTTGCGATGATCTTCAAATATCTCAGCCAGCGTCAGGTCTTTTTGGTAAACGTCACTCCAAATCTTTCCGGCTTCATCGGCATCAGATGGGCCGATGGCTTTTTCGCCGATCAACACATTCTCATCCCGGTCATAGCGCAACAGGAAAGCACGATGAAATCCTAACGCTCGGCCAGCCGTTACACCGATCAAGGCAATATGGTAAATGTCAGATAAATCGTTTGAAGCTTGCAGTAGTTCTCCGATCTCCTTGAAAATCGAAAGCTCGGTGATCCGCTTCAGGTAGCTCTCTTCCAACTGCCACTTTTCAGTGACGTCTGTGAGGGTCGCTATAAGGCCGGTGACTTCGTCGTCTCCCCCACGCAGCGGCACTGTTAATAATGAGCAAATCGTATCTCTATTCCAAAGCTGACGGCAATTCAGCGCTTCAATTTCATAGGTATCGCCTTTTTCCAGCACTCTCCGGAAGCCGCGGTCTAAGCCCAGATTCTTGAAATCTGTTGATTCCAGGACATTGATACCAATCGCATCGTTGGGGCTCTTTACCCCCATTAATTTTGCAATTGCGGGATTTGCTGTTCTGATGAATCCGTCGCAATCGGTTGTGAAGATACCGATAGGAGCGTGCCGAACCAGATTTTCAAGATACTCCTTCTTCATCCAGAGTTCTTTTTCCAGTTGAACTCTTTCGGTGACGTCTTTTATCAACTGGACCACGCGCACCACTTCGCCTTTAGTATCAAACAGCGGAAAAGCCTCAACCTCAAGGTAGTAATTAAATCCGCCAACCGCTCGGTTGACCAGATTATATTTTACGGGACGGCCTTTCTCGAAGACCTCCTGAATACGGCAGTCATCACAGATCGTTTCACTGTCGTAGAAGTAGGAATGACAGGGCAGTCCCAACGGATCAATGCCAATCTGCCGACGTTTACGCCTTTGGGGCTCGTTTATCGACTCAATTCGTAAATCTTTATCAATGACAACCAGACCATAGTCAATACCGTTAATGATGCGTTCGTAGAGCTCCTTTAGTGAAGCCAGTTCTTCCTGATCGTGACGCATCTGCTTTAATTTACTGCTGTGCAATAATGCATTACGAATCGTAATCAGCAGTCTTTTGACGCGGATCGGCTTGTCTAAGAAGTCAACCGCGCCCCCTTTAATAGCTTCAACGGTAAAGTTGAAATCCTCATCAGTTGTCAAGATGATGACCGGAGGATCTCGTTCATCACGCGTTTCGATTTTGAACTCGTGATGCACCAGTTGAGCGTAGATTTTAACGTCCAGGATGATCAGATCAATTTTGCCCGATTCGATGATGCGCAAAACACCGCCAGGCTCGGAGGATGTCCAGACGCCAAACTTCTCTTCCTGAAGAGTCCGTTTGATGCTGTTGACAGTTTCCGGATCGGAATCTCCTACTAAGATGTTAAAATCGCGATTATCCATAATTAATCAGCATTGAAAAATCTGTACAGGGCGCGGAATGAGTCAGAGCTCCGATAGAGATGTAATCGACACCTGTTTCAGCAATTTGCCGCACACTCTCAAGAGTGACATTGCCTGAAACTTCCAAGGGTATTCTTCCGGCTGTTATTTTCACAGCCTGCGCAATCATTTCCAGGCTGAAGTTATCCAATAATACTCTGTCAATATCATAAGACAGTGCCTGGTCCAATTGCTCCAGGGACTGTACCTCGATCTCGATCTGAATCCCCTTCTTATTGCCTGCTATGACACGCTCTAAGGCGGCTTTTATTCCACCCGCGCCAACTTCGTGGTTATCCTTGATAAGCACCATATCATAAAGACCAATACGATGATTCTGCCCGCCGCCGTGGCGCACCGCGGCTTTCTCCAGCATCCGCAATAGCGGTGTGGTTTTCCGCGTATCAAGAATGACAGCTTTCGTGCCCTCGACTGCATCCACAAATCTCTGGGTCAAAGATGCTGTGCCCGATAGCCGTCCCAGGAAATTCAGCGCCGTTCTCTCCCCTTTCAAAATGGAGGCAATAGATCCAATGATAATGCAAAGGGAATCAGCTGTGTTTATACGGTCGCCGTCGTGATAATGCCAGGTAATTTCCAACTTGCTGTCTAATTGTCTGAACACCTCGATAAATGCTTCAGTTCCAGACAGAACTCCCTTTGATTTTACTACAACAGCCGCTGAACCGATTTTTTCAGCATCGACAGTTAACTCAGTTGTAATATCGCCACTTCCGAGGTCTTCTTCAAGAGAAAATTTAACCAACCGCTCTAAAGTCATGCTAATTTGACAGTATCTGTAGTTTTGCAAAGCTTGCTAAAAGTAGTTTCTCGCCAACAGCTTCGAAATTTACCAGCAAACGCAGGTTATTTCCCTTACCTTCCCGATGAATAATGCACCCTTCGCCGAAAGTTTTATGCTGCACTCTGGCGCCCAATTGATAATGATCCAGTGGCGTCACGGCTGATTTATGTTTTGGCGTGCTGATGGCTCCAGGTTTTCTGGTCTTCGAGAAGAAATCAGCGCGGGGTTCAGGAAAGAGCGCTGCTTGAGGTCTATCATCTTCAATATGCAGTAACTCTTTGGGAATTTCGCCGATAAATCGTGACGGTTTCTGCCAGGGCATCTCCTGTCCCCAGCGGCGGCGGTTGCGGGCGTAGGTCAAATACAGTTGATCCTTGGCGCGCGTAGCGCCAACGTAAAAAAGTCTCCTCTCCTCTTCCAGTTCATCGAGGGAATCCGATGAATTACGCAAGGGAAACAGACCTTCTTCCAGACCGGTGAGGAAAACGACGGGAAATTCCAATCCCTTAGCGGCGTGCAGTGTCATCAAAGTGACCGCTCGATCTTCTCGTTTCCACCGGTCAACGTCCGTTACCAGGGCAACTTCCTGCAAGAAATCTTCCAGATCTTCTAAGGCTGAACGACCGCTGTCGAAGCCGTATTCTTTTAAAGCATTGAGTAGCTCACTCAGGTTCTCCTGGCGGGTTTCGTAGCTTTCGGGATCTTCTTTCTTATAGTATTCCATCAGGCTGGATTCATGTAACAGCTTTTCACCGACGCTGAACAAGTCATTCAATTCAGCATATTCCCTGAGTTGCAGCAGCCATTGACCAAAATCAACGACTTTTTGGGCTGCGGAACTTCCGATATCTTCAATATTATGCGCGTTCAGGATGGATTCAAAGAGGGAAATCTGATTTTCATGGGAATAACTATGCAATCTTTCGATTGTCCTGGCGCCGATTCCGCGGCGAGGGAGATTAATAATCCTTTGTAAACTGACGATATCATTGGTATTTGTGAGCAATCTTAAGTAAGCCAGGAAATCCTTGACCTCTTTCCGTTCATAGAACCTCAAGCCACCAACAATCACGTACGGAATCACAGCCTGCCGTAACGCTTCTTCAAACGTTCTGGATTGTGCATTAGTACGATACAGGATGACGAGATCGTCGCCGTTATAAGTTTTTCTATCTAACAACTCCTTTATCTTCGTAATCGCACATTCCGCTTCTTCCCGATCGTCGTTAGTGGGCATTAATACCGGTTTAGCGCCCTGCTCTCGGTCTGTCCAGAGTTTCTTGGGATGTCTGCTGCGATTATTTTTAATGACGGCATGCGCAACGTCGAGAATGCACTGAGTCGACCGGTAATTCTGCTCCAATCGAAAAGTGCTGACGCCCTTATAATCCTTGCTGAACTGCAGGATATTGCCAATTTGCGCTCCTCGCCAGCCATAAATTGACTGATCGTCGTCACCCACGGCAGTAATATTACCGCTTGGAGCGGCTAACAGTCTGGCTAATTCTCCCTGCGGAAAATTTGTATCCTGAAATTCGTAGATCATGACAAAGCGGAAGCGCGTGCGATATTTCTCTAATAAGTCTTTGTCTCGCCGCAAAAGCTTGCAGGGCAATGTGATCAGATCATCGAAATCAAAAGCGTTGGTTTGACGCAGTGTCAAATGGTACTTGCGATATAGTTCAATGAAGAGATCCTGATATGGATGGCTTGACATCGATCCTGCCACCACCGGATCTTCCAGACTGCTTTTGGTGCGTTCGATGTAGCGTCGCACCCCTTCCAGAAGGGATTTGGTTTCTTCCTTGCTGACTTCTTGCAGGAGTAGAGTTTTTATTAATCTTTTCTGGTCATCAGCATCATAAATCGTGAAATGAGGTGTGCGTCCAACAGCTTCTCCATGCTTGCGGAGAAATTTTGCGCCGAACGCATGAAACGTGCCGATAGTTAAATCATTAACCGTATGACCTTGCAACATGGACTGCACCCGCGTCTTCATCTCTGAAGCGGCTTTATTGGTAAAGGTTACAGCTAATATCTCCCAGGGCTTGGCCAGGCCAGCCTGCAATAAATATGCAATCCTGTAGGTGATGACACGGGTTTTACCACTACCGGCTCCGGCTAAAACCAAGACTGGACCTTCGTGTTTGAGAACTGCTTCCTTTTGAGGTGGATTCAGGGCGTCCAGGTTCAACATGTTCAATCTATCGGGGTTTATTTTTATTGCGAGCTACAACTCTTCGGAGGCTGTCCAAGCGGGTCTTTGCCCGCAAGTGATCTGCCAAGGATGTGCTGAAAGCGTGCTTTCCATCACCCTTCGCTACCATAAATAGATGTGGCACATCCGAGGGCGCTAACGAGGCTTCCAGCGCTAATCTGCCGGGATTGCTGACCGGTCCCGGCGGTAAACCGGAGTATTTATAGGTATTGTAAGGTGAATCAATCTCGAGATCGCCGTTATAGAGGCGGCGCGGTCCATTTTTAATAATGTACTGTATCGTCGGATCAGCCTGAAGCAGCATTCTGCGTTTCAACCGGTTGTGATAGACCGCTGAAATCAAAGGCGCCTCAGTCGCATCCTGCATTTCGCCCTGGATAATCGAAGCCAGAGTGACCAGTTCGTTTAATGATAAATCGCTTTCGTAGATTTGCTCCTGCATGAATGCATCGTAGATTTCATAGAATCGGCGCACCATCTGGTCGATGATCTCATCGCAGGACATATCCGGGTAAAAATTATAACTGTCAGGGAACAGAAACCCTTCAAATGACGGTGCGTCTAATCCGTATTTATTAATGAGCTCAGCGTCATGAACGCAAGACATGAATTCACTGGAATCGAGTCCGATCTCTTTCTGCAGTTTACCTGCAATCTGTCTGCTGGTGAAGCCTTCGGGTATAGTGACGAATTTCGCAGCCGTTCCGGCATTTCTTAACTGCTTGAGCAGCTCATAGTTGGATAAACTCCTGGTTAGAAGGTATTGGCCAGCCTGTATTTCCGTTTCCAGATCTAAAAAATCTGCAGCGAAGATAAAATCATTGCGATTCTGCAAAAGAGACCTGTCATGCAAAAGGTCAACGATCTGATTCAGCGTCATACCAGTCTTTATCGTAATCGGAACCTTCTCAGATGGTCGAATTTCGTCTGGGCTGCCATAGACAGTCAGATAAGTTTTCGCAACAGTGAAACTTAGGACTATCCAGACGAGGAACACTACCAGCAGCGCCGATATTTTTATGTTATTTTTCACGAAATGTTTCGGTGTGTAACGTGTGTGGAGACGAGGTAAGCCATTTTTTAAAAGGTACATTTAAACGCTCGCAAAGTCAATAAAAAACGCTTGTACTTTTAGATAAACCGATATTAACGCTTTTGCCGACCATACGAGGTGAAATGAATTTCACTTGACAAGGGGCTAATAATTTAATATTTTATAATCTGAAGTGTGGAGTGCTTCTTTCATTCCCTTTTCTGCTTCAAATGTCTAATATAATTCACTATAAATCGGTTGCTTAGCCTCCCGACAAATCCGAAAAAAGAGGAAGATCATGATTTTGCGTAATGGTCGAATCGCCTGTTTGCTGGTTCTGGCAGCAATAATTTCTACCAGCAGCGCCACAACGCCACCCCCGATGACGGCCGACTTTGAATGGAAAGGCCGTATCGTCGTCGAAATTTCAGAAGAACTGGAACCGCTTCAGGTTCAAAATGTTAACGGCATCGCCAACATCGACTTCACTGAGTTGGATGTTCTGGCAGCTCGTTATAACGTTCATACCATGATCCGCTTCCTGCCGACGGCAACCAAGCCGGAAGATGACACGATGTACGATCTAACGCGCTATTACCTGCTCGAGTTTCCACCGGAAGTAGATCTGCACGAAGTGATTGAGGCTTATGGAAAAAGTCCCTGGATTGTTTCTGCAGAACCTTACTATATCCGCACCAGTGATTACACCCCTAACGACACCTATTTCGGCAATCAGTGGGGGTTAGCCATCATCGAGGCTGAAGCGGCCTTCGATTATGTCACCGGCAGCAATGAAGTCGTTGTCGGTATCGTAGATTCCGGTACAGATACCGACCACGAAGATCTGATCGACAATATCTGGGTGAACCCCGATGAAGATCTCGACGGTAACGGCATCATCGAAATCTTTGAATGGAACGGTATTGACGATGGCGGTAATGGTTACATTGACGACTTCTGGGGCTGGGACACCTGGCTGAGTAGCAATAACATCGATGATACGGGTCCGTCGGCCGGTCATGGAACCCATTGCGCTGGCGACGTCACAGCTATGACTGATAATAACATCGGTATCGCCAGCTTAGGCTGGAACACCAGAATCATGACCGCACGCGCAGGCGATGGACAGTACGTTTATGCCGGCGCCGCTGGTATCCTCTACTGCGGTAACAACCAGGCTGACGTGATTTCACTGTCCTATGGCGGTCCCGGTTATGCCAGCTATGAACAAAATATCATCAATAACGCCTGGAATGGTGGCACATTGATTTTCGCTTCAGCTGGAAACGATAATAATGCCAATCCACATTATCCCTCCTGCTATGACAATGTTGTGAGTGTCGCAGCGACCAACCCGAACGATATAAAAGCGAGTTTCAGCAGTTATGGCAGTTTTGTCGATATAAGCGCACCGGGAACCAGTATTATGGGGACAATTCCAGGAAGCCTTTATGCCGCCTGGGATGGGACCTCTTTCTCCTGCCCCATGTCCGCCGGTTTGGCCTGCCTGGTCTGGTCAGCAAAACCAGAATGGAATAACGAACAGGTGTTGCTGCAGATTCTGATGACCTGCGATAATATCGATGCTCTCAACCCTGGTTACGCAGGTCTTTTAGGCTGGGGTAGAATCAACGCTGGTCAAGCCATCATGACGCTGTTCCCGAATCTCTCGATCACCGAACAGATCATCGATGACTCCGCTGGTAATAACGACGGCCGACCCGATCCGGGCGAAACCGTTGATTTGCTACTCACGATTGAAAATGCCAACGCCAGCATTGGAGCGACGAACGTCGACATAACTCTGACAACGGACGATGAGGACATAACCATCACCACAGCGATGAATTCGTTCGCCTCGATTCCGGCTAACAGCAGCGTAAATAACAACGCCTCTCCCCTGCAATTCGATGTCAGTCCAACTGCTGAGCCCCACGAAGCGGCGTTTACGTTAACGCTCTATGATGCAGGCAACGACTTAACTCTAACAGAAGAATTCACCCAGATGATCGGCCGTCCAGATGTGCTGATTGTCGATGATGATGGCGGTTCAAATTTTCAAATCTGGTATCAGCAGGATCTGGATGCTATGGACGTTGTTCATGATACCTGGGACGTCGCCGCCAGTGGTGAGATATCTACCGAAGAATTCGAACTGTACACCAGAATCATCTGGCATACCTCGAATCAAACCGATCCTCTGTCAGTTGACGATCAGACCTTGATCGAAAACCTGCTGATGAACAATGGCCGATTATTCCTGGTTGGTGAAAACATCGACGAGCAATTAGCCGGAACCGATTTCTACGCCAACGTTTTGCATGCTGCTTCAGGCACGGGATCGACGATTCCCCAGGTTGGCGGCATCGAAGGCAACAGCATCACCAACGGATTTACCCTGCTCTTAGCAGGCGCGGGTGGCGGTGGCAACAGCTTTTCAGCGTCGATCATCGAACCCTTCAATGGTTCTGAACTGATCTTTGAGTACCTGAATTTTGCTACTGGCGCAGGTATCAGTTGGGAGCATGAATTGGGTAAACTGATTTATCTCTCGTTCTGCTTTGAGGCAGTGTCAGGCGTCAGCCCGACGACGCGGGCGACAGCGATGACGTCCATTTTTGAATGGTTCGACGAACCACCCGGTGTGCGTACCTCGCCGCTGGAAGCCATTCCCGAAGTCTACTCTCTGGAGCAGAATTATCCCAATCCGTTCAACCCGACGACAGAGATTGCCTTCAATCTACCTGCCGCCTCGAACGTAGAACTGACCGTTTATGATACCATGGGACGTAGCGTAGCCACGCTGTTCAGCGGAAACCTGAATGCCGGTCGTCACCTTGTCACTTTTGATGCCAGTCATCTGGCCAGCGGTATTTACTTCTACCGCATCGACGCCGATGGTTTCTCTGATCTGAAAAAAATGGCTCTGCTGAAGTAGAACCGGCGTTTGTCTTTGTGAAACTGACATAGAAGCCGGTTCGCCACGTGCGTTCCGGCTTCTTTGGATTTAGAACCATAATGGGTGGAGGTGCAACATCACGCCTGTTTCGCAGCCTGCCTCCATAAATGCCAACCTGGAAAACCTGAAAATAGGCATTATCGGCGTGGGAGCTGTCGGCTCAGCGCTGGCTCATGCCTTATATCGCGCCGGGTTGCATGTCACTTGCTTAATTGATTTAGATCTTTCTTATATCACCAGTTTAGCCGCTTCCTTCAAGATTGAAATCGCTTCGACCAGAATAAATGAACTGCCACGTGATCTTGATATTGTCATTATATCTGTCCCTGATGATAAAATCATCGGAGTCGGAAATGATCTTAGCCAATTATCTGACTTTTTAAAATATCGTCGTTGTTTACATACATCCGGTGTGTATGATAAATCTGTTCTGAGCAGTATTTCGGAGAAAGGTATTCCGGTCGGATCTTTTCATCCCCTGCAGACGTTCCCATCACGGGAAGTATTAACTCAACTGGATGATGTGTATTTCGCCATCGAGGGCGACGATTCAGTAGTGAATACTACTCGTGATTTAGTCACGAAGATAGGTGGGAAACCAATCGTACTGCCACAGGGCACGAAGCCTTTATACCATTTAGCGGCTGTGACGTCGGCTAATTTTATCCCCGTACTGCAACAGGCCGCTTTGGATTTACTGTCTTCAGCGGGCATTTCCGAAGTTGATGGATTGCAAATGCTGCGTCCTCTGGCAACATCCAGCCTGCAAAACTGCTTTGCGATGAATCCAGCTAAAAGCCTGACCGGACCGGTTGCCCGGGGTGATTTTAAAACAGTAGAGACACATAAAGCGGTGTTACGGCAAAAGCATCCTGAATTGCTGGAACTTTACGCCTGCCTTTCAAACCATGCCGTAGATTTAGCATTGAAAAAAGGCGCTGATATAGAATTGCTGAATAAGATCCGCACACTTCTCAAAAGTATGGACAAATAATCAAAACCGTTGATAAAGATTTTTGGGGGGTCTATGGACCGTAAAAAAGTTCTTTGGGCAGATGACGAGATAGAACTTCTTCGTCCACACATTTTGTTCCTGCAGGATAAAGGTTATGAGATTACCGCGGTAACCAGCGGTGAAGATGCTATCGCACAAGTACGACGCGGCACCTTCGACGTCGTATTACTGGACGAGCACATGTCCGGTAAAGATGGCATTGAGACGTTTGCTGAAATCAAGACTCTGCATCCAGGCGTTGCCACTGCCATGATTACTAAAAGTGATGAAGAAGGTCTCATGGAGGAGGCCATCGGCAGTCAGATCGACGATTTTCTGATCAAGCCGGTTAATCCCAGCCAGGTACTTCTGGTACTGAAGAAACTCACTGAATCCACACAGATCAACCGCAACCGCATTTCCAAAGAATACCTCTCTCAATTCAACCAGATTTCCACACAGATCGCAATGGGCGCGCACTGGGAAGACTGGATCGATATCCATGTGAAACTCTCCGGCTGGGATCTTGAAATGGAGAGATACCCTGATTTGGGTTTAGCTGACGTCTTGCAGGATCAGAAAAGCCAGCTTAACTTGGAATTTGGGAGATTCATCGAGGAGAATTACCGCGATTGGTTAAGCGGCAACGACCGCCCGCCGCTGTCAGTTGATATTGCCAGTAAATATCTGGCAACCCCTTTGAAACAGGGAAAGCAGGTGCTCTTTCTCGTTTTAGATTGCCTGCGACTGGATCAATATTTAGCGATCGAGCCGCTTCTTTATGAACATTTTGAAATCACCAGAGATTACCACTATTCGATCCTGCCCACCTCCACCCCGTATTCCCGTAACGCTATCTTCAGCGGTCTTTTTCCAAGTGATCTTGAGAGACAATACCCCGAACTCTGGAAACGAGGCGAGGACGACGAATCTTCTTCCAATCGCTTTGAACATCAGTTCCTCGATCAGCAACTGACCAAGCTGGGAGTCAATTTAAAATCCGGATCGAAATATGTTAAAGTCTTGGATCCTGAAGAAGCTGAACGAGTGGAGAAAAAAGTATCGTCCTACCTGAATCAGCCGCTGGTCTCTATGGTTTTCAATTTTGTCGATATTCTGGCACATTCAGGATCGGACTCAGACGTTATCAAAGAAATGGTGCGCAGCGATGCAGGTTATCGCTCGGTGACTCGATCCTGGTTTGAGCATTCAACTTTGTTCAACATCATGCGAACTTTTGCCAAGCAGGACGTCATCATCGTCTTGACCACCGATCACGGCTCCATCAGAGTCAATAAAAACACCAAGGTAATTTCCGATAAGGAAGCCTCGACGAACCTGCGCTACAAATATGGCCGCAACCTGAAGTGCGATTCCAAACATGCTATGGTTATGCAGAATCCAGAGAACTACAAACTGCCGCGGCGCGGTATCAACATTGATTATATCGTTGCCAAGGAAGATTACTACTTCGTTTATCCAACTAACTATAATAAATACGTCAACCTGTATAAAAACAGTTTCCAGCACGGCGGCATTTCGATGGATGAAATGATTCTGCCGGTGGTGACACTGCTGCCGAAATAATTTGAAACATATACGCATCATCACAGACAGCACTGAAAAGACCCGGAAGCTTGGCGCTAAATTCTCAGAGCTTCTGACCATTGGAGACGTCGTCGGTTTCATCGGCGATTTGGGCGGTGGGAAAACAACTTTCACACAGGGTATTCTGCAAGGCCTGAATTACGACGGCGCGGTCACCAGCCCGACGTTCACGCTGGTGCATGAATATCCGACGAATCCTAAGATCTATCACCTGGACTGTTTTCGCATAAAGGTGCACAGTGATTATGCTTCTATAGGAATCGATGATTTCCTCCTGGACGACGCTATCCTGCTGATAGAATGGGCTGATAAGATAATCGATTATTTTATCCTGCGCACCTGGCAGGTTGTTTTTAACTTTGTGGAAGGCAGCGACCAGCGCCGGGAGCTGGTTTTCCATCACAACAAACCTGCTGAAATGCAGCGTTTAGCTGATCATTTCAGAGATTTCATCATGGAAACGCAATGATTCTGGCAATAGACACAACCGGTTTTAAATGCGGGACCGCGCTCTGGGATAACGGCAGGATCACTCTTCTGGAAACCGAAGAAAAGCTGCGTCATAACGAAGTGATTTTTGCTCAGATTCAACAATTACTGCAAGACCAGAATTCCAGCCTTGCTGATGTTGAGGCAGTGGCAGTCTCTTCCGGGCCGGGTTCTTTCACGGGTTTGCGCGTAGGGATGGCAGTCGCTAAATCGCTCTGCTGGAGTCTGGAGATTCCTTTCATAGCAGTTCCCACGTTGGAAGGGTTAGCCAACTGCGCCCCTGCCGATATTTACAGCGTTATCTCCATTATGCCCGCAAGAGCAGATGAAGTCTACTGGTCACACTTTGCTTACGAAAACAACCGCTGGGAAGATCAGACTCTGGAGCGTTTAAACACTTTAGAGGAAATGCAGGATGAACTAGCCGTCGAGGCTCTCTTCATCGGTGAAGGATACGCCAAACATCAGAACCACCTGGAACAAATCTTCGGCGATCTCATTATGAATAATAGAGTGGATTACAAACCCAGGCCGCTCGTGGAGGCAACCATAATATTAGCGGCCTCTCGGTTCAATGAAAATAGTTTCGACGATCTAATGGAATCCGAACCGCGTTATTGCTATCAATTCCCCAGGAGACAAGCGTAAGATGGAACTCTTCCGTATCGGCTTCCTCCGCTTCACCATTATCGACATGTTCGACATCCTGGCAGTTTTCACCGTTTTCTATCAGCTTTATCTGATTATGAAAGGCACGCGTGCATCTCAGATGTTTGCCGGCTTGATTTTAATTTTCGTGGCTTCTTTTCTTGTGCAATTTTTAGGAATGCAGGGGATGACCTGGTTGATCCAATCCGTCGCCACGGTCTGGGTGATCGCCTTCGTAATCGTCTTTCAGCCGGAACTTCGCAGGCTTCTGGTGCAGTTAGGCCAGACGCGCCTGGTCAGAGCTATCGTAAAAGAGCGCGGCACTTCAACCATCGATGAATTGGTGCGGTCTGCTGTGATGTTAGCTCAGAAGCGCTACGGTGGGCTGATCGTCCTGCAAGGTGAAACGGGCATCCGAGGCATCATCGAAACAGGTGTCAATATAGGCGCTGACGTGACTGCAGATTTAATAGTATCTATCTTCTTCCCCAGAACGCCGCTGCATGACGGCGCTGTGATCATTCGTGGAGATATCATCCAGGCCGCCAAATGTATTCTGCCTCTCAGTGACAGCCCTGCAATTGATCCAACTATGGGAACACGCCACCGGGCCGCGTTAGGAATGACTGAGGAGGCCGACGCCACTGTTATCGTCGTTTCGGAAGAAACTGGAAAAATATCCTTAGCTCGCGAGGGCGCTTTCCTGGGGCGGGATTATGACGGCGAACGCTTGAAGAATCAACTGCAGAAGATCCTGTTTGAAAAAGCAGAGAACGGCGAAACCGAAAAAGCGAAACCAGCCACGCTCATTGATAAGCTGTTGGCACAGGGGAAAACCCAGACGAAATAATTTAAGCCTTGAAAAAGAAGCACAGACGACATTCGGTACGTCGATCCGTAATCGGGGCAGACAAAACGATCCGTAATCGGGGTCGTCCCTGACCCCGTTGAAAAGGTAGAAGCCCCTTGTTGTCTGTGCTGGTAGACTCTGTGCTGGCAGACGCCCTCGTCTGCCAGTTTTCCGTGGAGGAGGTTAGCGTCAGATCACAACTACCTGCGGTAGTCAGGACCTGTCGCAACGGGAAAGGCACATCAGCCCACGTAACAAAAAAAGCGCAGGAGGACAACCTGCGCTTTCTTATTTCTAACATCCAATCTTTACTTGATCAGGATTGCCTTCTTGACAAACTCCTGATCACCTGCCTGCAGGCGATAGACGTACAATCCTGTTGCCAGTTTACCGGCATCCCAGGTGACTTCATGCCAACCTGCCTGCCTGTGACCATCGACCAGCGTTGCTACCAATTGCCCCGCCGTGTTGAAAACCTTCAGGCTGACATTTCCAGCATTCGGCAGTGCGAAGTGAATCTGCGTCGTCGGATTGAAGGGATTCGGATAATTCTGCGCCAGTGCGTAATTATCAGGCAAGACCTGCACCACTTCAGCTACAGTGTCGAAGTCTTCACCGAAGTTAATCCAGCCATCCATTCCAGATCCGTCCAACCCCAGTTTCTCAAAATCGAAGTTATCCTCTGACCAGATGACGTCTGGATATTGACCCACATAACCATTGTACGTGTAGGTTCCCGCAGGAGCGCCGCCGGGGACAACCTGAGTTCTGTCACGATCAGCGAAGAGACCCGCGCCCAGTGTCACATTGACCGGACCCAGTAACGGACCGTAATTTGTTCCAGATGGCAGAATGACGTCGCACCAGACCGCAAAGGCTGCAGATGAGCCGCCGTTGTTAGCGATCTCGATATTATAATCCACATTGCCGCCTGCAGCTGGAATTTGTATCGGCATTCCGGAGGGCGTCAGCGTAACTATAACAGTCTGAGTAATCGGCGTAGTGCTGGCCACACCCACATGGACTTCATCGATGAATCCACCATCTCGCGTGACACTGCCATCGGTCTGCAGGCGATAGCGCAGATGCAGATCAGATCCCGCGAAATCGTCGAGGTTAACCACCTCCAATGACCACCAATCCTGACGGCTATTGTGTGCATTGGCCTTTTCCCAGGTAGATCCATTCAGAGAGACTTCTGCAAACAGCGAATCGTAGTTTGATTCACAGTTGAAGGTGATCTGGTAGGCCAGCGAGATATAATCGTAATCTGCCAGACTGATGGCGCTGTTTTTAGTCAGGCTGATATTCTGATTGTTGCCGTAATCGCCACCGGGACTGTCCGCTGCAGATTGATTACCAGCGTAAGCATTACCAGAAATTCCCCAGCTACCTTGAGCCGTCCAGTTGCCTATGCCAGACTCAAAGCCGTCATAAAATGCGGCAACAGGTCCCCAGAGTTCCAATGGCGTCATTCCAGTTTCCAGCGTTATGGGAATATCGATAACCGAATTATCGTCCAGGTTGTTGATCCGCAGGGTGTATTCCCCTTCATAGACATTCGTGAAGGTAAAATCGCCGTTTGCATCAGTTTCCACGGGATCATAAGGTGTATCCAGTAGATACAGGCGAGCTGAAAGTCCTGAGCCTGCGGGATGATGCAGTGTCCCGCTGAAATCAATCTGATCGGCAGGTTCTAAGTAGACGTCATAGACAGTTGGATCACCTTCAGTCACAATAATCCCGAAAGGATCCGCAGTCCAGTAACCGAAACTGCTGATTTCAAGGTCGTAGACCCCCGGCATTAACATCCGGTGATAATCGCCAACGTCCGGGTCGGTGTAAATGGTAAAATCTCTGCCGACAACGTCAATTTCAGCCAGCAGTGGTAAATTTGTGCTGACATCCCTGACGATACCTCTGACACCGCGATGATTGAAATTAATGTACTCAATCATCGACTGGCGGTTTTCTTCCCAGTATTGCGGCAGCTCACCCGATCCCGGCCAGGAGATGTTCGATAATTCGATGGTATTGTCCAGATCGCCCATCCAATGGTAATTCCAATCCATCATTCCGCCCGAAATCTGATACCAGTCAGCTCCGTTGACCGTGCCATTATTAAATGATCCGAAATTGTTGTTCCACATGGGAGTATTGTAGAACGAGTAGGTTTCCGCCGAAGCCAGCACCAGGTCCTGATCGTCAGTATAGGCAGCATTAGCCTGAGGATCAAAGCTATGATCCCAAACGTAATTCACAACCAGTGCGCCGGTATGGAAATTAGCTGATAGGATCGGCTGGTGGTCGAAACTCCAGTTCATGACGTTTGCCGTTTCAACCGCTCGTCCCGCAGTAGTATTGACGGGATCATCGACGCGATCCGGGAAATTACGATTCAGGTCGACGCCGTTGGCGTTGTACCTCTGCCCCATGACATAGCCATCGGGATTCATCAGAGGCATGATCCAGAGTTCGTTATCATCGACCAAAGCGTTGATCTCAGGATCAATCCCATATCGATCTACCAGCAGGTTGATGAAATACATGCACATCTCCATCCCCACCGGCTCATCACCGTGCATGGTGGAAATATACAAGACTTCAGGCTCATCTTCTTGAGTGCCGATATTATCGGAAATCTGCATGAACCAGAGCACTCTCCCCTGCTCTGATGTTCCCGCATTATGCAGCAGACAGATGTCTGGGTTAGCAGAGGCGATATTCTGCAATTCAGAGACAATCTCATCGTAGCTGTGATACTCCCGCATGGGATTACCGCCATCTGGTTCATTCTTCAGCTTGAGGAACATCTCCCTTGCCTGATAAGGCATCTCTTCGACGCGGTAGCCCAGACTTTTAAGTAGAGACACTTCAGCGGGATTCAGGAAAACCTCCACGGTTGGTTCATCGCCAACTGAAGCACGCACAACGTCCAGTTTCAGGGCAGTTAACTCACTTAGAGTCTTAGGTCCAGTCAAGCGCACTTTATAAGGGACACGAGCCAACGTACACTTTTCCGGCGGCAGGTTTTCCAGATCTTCGCAGAGCTGATCCCAACCCGCAGCAATTGTCTCGTCCACCCACGGTCCGGTAAGCCCATTGGTTCCTTTTTGAATATCGAAACCGTCGGTTTGCCAGGGATTGTACGGCTGATATCCAACGTTGCCAGCGAAGAAGTAATTGCCATCCGGCTCTGATCCTGCAATCGTTACTGCAAGTTCACGGAAGATACTGCCGCCTGCAGGCACTGTTAAATTTCTAAGCGCTACTATTTCGATACTTCCACCAGGGTAGGTCAAATCCAGCCAGGCATCAAAGTTGACGGTCGAGGTTTCATAATTATTGATCGCGACTGAATAGGTCACCCTTCCACCCGAAGATGGGATCTGCGTCGAACTGATCGGCGTAAGGTCGACCGTGACGTTGTAATCCGGAGCATCCAGGACGATCACCTGCATGGAATCTGAGACGGCATTTCCTCCCACGTCCGAGGTATGAACCGCGACCCAATACTGTCCCGCAGGAAAACCGGCCGTATTCCAATGTCCTGCGTTATCGGTTGCTTCGACAACAGCGTCAGCATCATGATTGGTGACACTGAAGAAGAAATCGCGCTCAGTATAATTTCCTGAACTATTGCAGGTGGCATCATCCTTATATACCACCGATGTGATCGTATTTTCCGGAGGAAGAATCCCTTCAAACAGAAATCCCAACTGATGATGGTAGATGTTAGCTCCGTTTATGGAGTATTCTATTTTGTAGGGCGCGACCTCCCAGTCTGCATTATAGATCAAATCACCGATCTTGCTAATGATATCGACGTTGCCCGAAAGGTTGCTGGGATTCAGATAACTTGAGGTGTTATCCACACAGAACGCCAGCAAGTTTGATCCCACCGCGTTATAAATGGAAGGCGGCTGAGGATCGGTGTTGGGCTCAATGAGGACCAACGGATTATCGGTTGACTGATACCAGCTCCAGGGTAAACCGCCAGTGCCCACGACTTTATTGAAATGGACATGGTGAAACTCATAGACAGACCAGGTGGCGATATCGCCGATATAATCACCCTCTAAAATCCTATCGCCCACATTGAATTGGAAGGTGCTGCTGGGCAGGTGCCAGTACAGCCATCCATCGTCGCCGGCGATGTATTCATCGCCGATCATCAAACCACCGTACATGGTTCCATAGCTTTCATGCGTCATGTAACCATCTGAAACGCTGTAAGTCGGTTCACCGCCAGACGGTTTTATTACGTCTATGCCGTCGTGATAGTAGTTGTAACCGTAATTCTGCAACTCCATGTAATTGTTGCTCAGCGAATGAATCTCATTCATCGGCTGAAACATCCACGGTATAGCAGAACCTGACGTTGCAAGTAGCAGAACCGCGCAGGTTAGTGCGTATAATTTCAATGTCATTTTTGAGTCTCTCATCGCACACCTCCTTTTCCGCTGAGATCAGTAACGGCTGCCTGAAGTACCTCGTCTCTGGTCAGTACAAAAAGATTTTCATCATCATTCCCGAACCTGACACGCGGCGTGGTTGTATTCCAGGCGGTGTACGATATCGGTTGCTGGTGGAGCATTGTGCCTTTTGGATCATATAACCGGATCTCGCCGTCGGGGTGACGCTCTGGTCCTTTTACGCTGGATCCCAAATCTCTTTCTACACCTGCTGCGATTAAACTGCCGTCTGCCATTATGTCAATGCTGCTGAAGGACAATTGCTCATTTGTATCCAATTGGCGCTGCATCAGAATCTTGCCACTCGGGATGCTAAGTATAAACAGACCGTGATCCGTGAACGCAGCCAAACGACTGTTATCTCCGTTGAACGAGACGCCTCTGGGCAATTCCCCGCCGAGGTTTCCAGCATAAACCGGAGTCCCTTCGTTGTAGATTTTCACATTCGGGCCGTAAAGCAGAGCACACCAACGACCATCATCAGAAAATGCCATGCGGTAGGCTTCATCCAACTTTGAGATCATGACTCCCTGATGATCGAACAGCAGCGCACCCTCTACCCCACTGCTAATCAGAATCCGGTCGCCTGTCGGTGATGCCATAATTTGTCCCAGCGCCGCAATTTCGATCTGCTTGACAATTCTGCCGCTGGAATCGATGAAATACACAAAGTTCTGTTTAATGCTGATGTTGCGATGAGCCGCCACCGCACCGCCATTCCTCAGCGGAACGATATCATTCATTAAGTGCTTTCCGATCGTCCATTGTGGCTGGCCATCTGATCTGAACAGAGTTACCATAGCAGCGCTGACGACTTCTGCTCCGCCTTCATATCGGATTACAGCATAACAAGAGCCGTCCGAAGCAACGAAGCAACGCTCATTAGCGGCAAAGTTCACTGCCTGTGGATTGGAATCCTTCTGCACAGTGATCAGCCGCATCTCTTCGGCAATCATAACCCTTTGATCTGTAAGCAGTGACATCGCTTGTATCTGGCCGGGCGATCTGTATAAAACCGTCCAACTATCTGCGGCGCTGCAAATGCTTGTAAGCAATACAATTACCACCATAAACAGTGGGATGCTTTTCACAATTTTCATCTGCTCCTCCAGACTCGTTTAAACCGCGAAAGTAAACCGTCTATAGACTATTAAATTACCAAAAAAAAACGGCTAAGTCAAGCCGTTTTTTCGTATCAGCTAAAAAAGTTTGTAATCTGAATCAAATCAGTTCCCGCCATTGATCGATGACTGACCATAATTCTGATCTTCCAGTTTTGTTTTGAGCGGAAAAGGGCACTGCAATTCCTGAGTTGGGGAAATCGATCATCGCTTCGAATCGGTTCAGGGATTGATTTAGTTTACTTCTGGACAGCTTATCAATCTTATTCAAGGCGTAGGCCGTGCGAATTTGCTGTCCTGCCAACCATTCAGCCATATCATAATCGATGGAGGTGGGAGCGTGTCGTACGTCCATGATCAAGATGACGCCGAGCAGCATCTCCGCTTCTCGTAAATAACGCTCCATCTCTTGCAGCCAGCGGGCTCGTTCTTCGCGAGAAACCTTTGCATAACCAAATCCCGGTGGATCGACAAAAAGCAGTTTCTCCTCTATTTCATAAAAAAAGAAGAGGCGGGTTTTGCCGGGCGTCGAACTGGTTCTGGCCAATTTTTTATGATTCAACAGGCAGTTTATGAGAGACGATTTCCCCACATTGGAACGCCCCAGAAAGATAATTTCCGGCAGCGGCTTGCGTTTCAGTCCAATCGGGTTCATCGACCCGCCTACAAACTGAGCCTGGTATTGAGTTTTCACTGGACAGAATTTATGATATCCCAGACCTGTTCAAGATTATCTACAGGAGTTACAATAATTCCCCGGCGCACTTCTGGCGCTAAATCAGCAAGCTGAGGAAGGTTTTCCCTGGGGATAAGCACAGTCTTGATCTTATATCTTTTCGCGGCAATCAACTTTTCCGCTAAACCGCCAATGGCCAGAACTTCGCCTCTTAAAGTAATTTCGCCAGTCATGGCGAGATCCTGCGGCATGGCCTTACCAGTAGCAGCCGAATAGAGCGCCGCCGCGATGGTGATGCCTGCGGAAGGACCATCTTTCGGGACTGCTCCTTCGGGAATGTGCAGGTGAACGTCACGTCCCCTGAAAACATCGTCCCCCAGACCAAGGTTATTCGCATGATCTGTAAGATACGATAAGGCCGCCCGCGCCGACTCCTTCATAACGTCACCCAACTGGCCAGTTAAGACCAGACCCCCTTTACCGCGCAGCAATGTGATATCGACAGAGAGAATATCACCCCCTGCGGCTGTCCAAGCCAATCCCGTCGCACGTCCAACTTTGCGATCAAACTGTAATTTGCGTTCATGATAAGGTGGAACGCCTAAGTAACTTTTCAGGTTCGAGACTTTCAATCGAACAGGCGGCTTCACCTTCTTCTCTACTACTTTACGAGCGATCTTGCGACAGATCCGTGCAATCTGACGTTCCAATTCACGAACGCCTGCTTCCCTCGTATAAACATCAATAATGCGCAGAAAAGCTTCCCGGGTCACTTCCAACTGGCCTTCCTTCAGTCCATTTGCAACTGATTGCTTCGGAAAGAGGAATTTCCTGGCGATATGGAGCTTTTCATTGCGCATATATCCGGGAAGACGGATGATCTCCATTCTGTCCCAGAGAGCTGGTGGGATACCGTCATCGTGGTTTGCAGTGGTGATAAAAAGGACTTCTGAGAGATCAAAATCGACGTCTAAGTAATGATCCAGGAAGGCGCTGTTCTGTTCCGGATCTAATGCCTCCAATAATGCGGAAGCCGGATCTCCCCGCAGGTCAGAGCTCATCTTATCGATTTCATCCAACAGGAAAACCGGGTTCCTTTTGCCGGCTCTCTTCAGTGATTGTATGATCCTTCCCGGCAATGCTCCGATGTAGGTGCGGCGGTGGCCGCGAATCTCTGATTCATCACGGACGCCTCCTAAAGATACCCTTACAAATTTGTGGTTCATCGCACGCGCAATGGATTTACCTAAACTGGTCTTCCCTACCCCGGGAGGTCCCACGAAGCAGAGAATCGGCCCTTTCATTTTATCGACCAGTTCCAGCACCGATAGATGTTCAAGAATGCGCTCCTTGGGCTTCAGCAAACCATAGTGATCTTCTTCCAGAATACGATGAGCGTCTTCGATATCGATATTGTCTTTGGACTTCTTGCTCCATGGCAGATCGCAGAGCCAATCAAGATAGGTTCTAACCACGGTTGCTTCAGGTGAAAGATCCGCCATGCCGGATAACCGATCCAGCTCCTCAAGCGCTTTACTCTGGACAGCCTTAGGCATCTTTGCTTTACGGATGCGTTCCCGGTAGTCCAGAATAAGATCGTCATCATCCTCTTCTGCATCTTCGCCCAGTTCGCGGCGAATCAGCTTCATCTGTTCATGCAGGTAGTAAGCTTTATGGGTCTTAGACAGTTTTTCGCGTGTCAGGTTGTCAATCGTTTTTTCAAGTTTTAGAATATCAATCTCTTCGTTCAGGAGACGAACCAGTAATAGTAGTTGATTATAGAGATCCGTAAATTCCAGCAGCTTTTGCTTTTTCTGATAATCACATTCGATATAAGCAGAAATGTAATCAGCGAGTTGCTGTGGTTGAGTCAAACGATCGAGCGCCAGCAGTAATTCGTCAGGGAGACTTTCATTCTGCGAAACGTAAGATTTAAATCCAGCCACAGCACGGCGCAGCGCTGCTTTAGTGCGGGAATTCGATACTACATCGATTTCAATTGGGCTGATCTTGGCGTTCAGGACGCCATTTTTCTTGAAGAGTACTTCTGCACGAGCCCGGGATTGGACTTCCACCAGAATTTTTGTCATACCGGTCGGCAGCCGCAATAGTTGCGTTATGCGGCAGATCACACCAACCTGATAAAGATCCTCCGGCTCAACATCATCGAGCGACGAGTCTGTTTGTGTCACCAGCATCAAAAGGCGGTCACGATCGAAGACTTCGTCGATCACTTGTAAACTCGATGGCCGCCCCACCAGCAGCGGAAATACCGTCCCCGGAAAGAGAACCACATCACGCAGAGGCATGACGGGTATGCTATCTGGCAACTCTTTGTCTTTATGTATTTTTTTTGTCATCTTATTTCTTGACTAGCTCGCATTTAAAGTCGATAGTTTTATAAAATAACCAATTTAACTACTCATCTGCAAGCGCTTTTACAGTTTTCCTCGTCCTAAGCAGATAAAGCTGAAAAAGAATCTTAACCCCTTGACTTTTAGCATAAAAGGATTAAATTGAATAGTATAGTTTAATCTCGCAATTTCACGGTCCCTATGCCTTCAACCAATACGCCAGAAAAACATGTCATCGTCTTTACCGGTGTTGAAGGAGCCCTGCTGCAATTCGGCTCATTCGATATAAAGGAAATTCTCCATGCGTTGGATCATCTGCAGCGCGATAGTATCCCCCTTATCATCACCAGTGATAGAACGATACCGGAAACTACAGCAATCATCCGTCATCTGAACTTGACATATCCATTCATCGCCGAATGCGGAGCTGCCTTGGCGATTCCCTCTGGCTGCTTTCGGACTGAATTCAATTACCACCGCAAACTTGACGATTGGTTCATCATTGAATTTGGTCTGCCTGCTTATGATATCTATAAAGCAATAAGTGAAATTCGCCAGAAACACAACCTGAAATTCGAGTGTTTAATAGAATTGGAAGATGGTGATGTCGACGAGCAAAAAGCTCCTTTGACCCAACAGCAGTTCGAACTGTGCTGCCAACGCGAATATAGCGTTGCTATCAGAATACATGCAGATGATGACAGTCGAGATAACTTCATCGCTCAGATAGAAGATCTTCATCTCCGCATTAAAGAAAAAGATGATAGTTCGATCATCACCGCAGATCACGATGAAGGATCAGCAATGCGGTTTCTGACTCAGATCTACCGCGAAGAGTATAACTCTGATGAGATCGTCACCATAGGCATTGGCGCCACCTGGATGGATGCCCCGATGCTTTACACCGTCGATGAACCGGTTTTAGTGCGGCAAGCAGATGGTCTCTTCGATGGGCGAATTGGCCGGCGTAATATGAAATTTACCCGTTATCCAGGACAGATCGGCTGGAATCAGGCGTTAATCACTCTGCTGACAGGTGAAGAAGATTAAATGGAAAAAATATGCAACTCTTAAAATCGCTTTTGCTTGTCTCTTTCGTCATAGTCTCACTGGGCGTTGTTTCATCCTGTTCTGCACGAATAGCCAACCCTTACCCCATTGCATTGCAGCGTCAGGGAGATATATATATCATCAGGAACAGTAAGGAAATCGAGAAACTCACTTCGACTGGCGATGTTTTGGAACTCTGCTGGTTGGATCAGGAAAATATCTGTTTCACCCGTAAATTTGTTACAGGCCTCGAAGAGACGAGGGATTGGTCAGGTTTTTCCACATTATACGACCTCTTTCTTATCCCCCGGGATGGCGGTTCGATACAACAGTTTACCGGCAATCATTTTGCCCGCGGACCATCAGCAGGTAATATGCCGGGGCGCGCTATTTTTTGGCGTGACAATACTCCCTTCGCCACGAGTTCTGAAATCTGGGAAACTATCAAAGAAGTGCGCCGCGACCGGCCGCTGGGAATATCTGCCATAACACCCGATGCGTCGCCTGACCAGAGGTGGATCAGTGGCGTTTATGGGTTGGACATACCAGAAGGTATCGGTCTTTACAAGTACCCGTCGTCTGAACGTTATCGGAAGTTTGATGGTCCCTTCAGCCGCCCGCGGTTCTCACCGGACAGCAGACTGTTAGCTTTTATCAACCAAGAGGCTGGAAAGACTCAGATCTGGGGATTTGATATGCCGGATGGCGAACCTCGTCTGTTGCTGGAATTCAGTGAAATAATTAATCGGGTCGTCGACTTAGGATGGGCCAAAGACGGTTCCGGGTACATTCTTGTCCTGGAAGATAAAGACCTGAAACGTGACGTCTATTACTGGGAATTACAAACCAAACAGTTAAAAAGATTGACTCAGTTTGAGGATGTCAATTTCGCCACCAGTTTCCACTAAATTGAACCTTCTTTAATGATATATAACCAAACGGGGCTGTCTCAAAAGCGCTTGGGGCAGCCCCCTCCGTTGCATTATTAAAAAAGCCCGTCATTCTGGCTGGTCTGTGCCAATGGCATCCAGAATCTGACTGTTGAATCATGTCACTCCGGCTTGTCCGGAGTCAGACATGGCTGAATGCTACTTTATTAGCACCATCTTTTTCACCTGCTGAACGCCTCCCGCTGACACCCGCACGAAATAAATCCCGCTGGGCAGATGCACCGCGTTAAAGGTGAAGGTGTGCGAGCCTGCCGGT
>JAHJDJ010000371.1 GCA_018812585.1 bacterium | reverse complement strand
GTTGAGCCAAAAGTTTGGAGGGCTGGTCTATGAACGAAATCGTATTCTACAGCACACCTGCTGGAGACACGAAAGTCGAAGTTTTATTTCAGGATGACAACTTTTGGCTGACACAAAAAGCCATTGCCCGGCTGTTCGGCGTTGAAGTGCCTGCCATCAGCAAGCATCTGGGGAATATCTACGACACCGGCGAGCTCGAGCGGAAGGTAACTATTTCCATTTTGGAAACAGTTCGCCAGGAGGGCGCTCGCAACGTTAAGCGGAAGCTCGAATATTACAACCTCGATGCCATTATTGCCGTGGGTTACCGGGTCAACAGCTATCAGGCTACCCAGTTTCGCATCTGGGCTACTAAAACCCTGAGGGAATTTGTCATCAAGGGTTTTGTGTTGGATGATGAACGGCTAAAACAGGGAAGGCGCTTCGGTAAGGACTATTTCGACGAGCTTCTTGAGCGGATCCGAGAGATCAGAACCAGTGAGCGTCGTTTTTATCAGAAGATCACCGATATTTTCGCGCTGGCGGCCGATTACAATAAGGATGCACCCATTACCAAAGAATTCTTTGCCTCAGTGCAGAACAAACTGCATTGGGCTATTACCGGCAAGACCGCCGCTGAAATCATCTATAACTCAGCCGATGCTCGTAAAGTCCATATGGGATTGACCCATTGGAAGCAGTCGCCGGTCGGCAAGATTATGAAATCGGATGTATCCGTCGCCAAGAACTATTTAAGCGAAGCGCACATCAAAGAATTGAACCGAATAGTTTCCGCCTATCTGGATCTTGCCGAAAATCGGGCAGAGCGACAGATTCTGATGAAGATGGAAGATTGGGTGCGATTCCTTCACAATTTTCTGGAACTCTCCAACTACCCCATTCTCGATGACAGTGGCAAGGTGAGTGCTATAGAGGCTAAACTCAAGGCCGAGCAGGAATACGACACCTATCGCAAGCGACAGGATAAGGATTTTATTTCGGACTTTGACATGGAAATTAAACGTATTCAGGGCAAACCAGGGGGCAGTAATGAGTGAAATATCTGAATCCACCCTTGAAGAAACCGCCCTTCAGTGGTTCGAGGAACTGAGCTACGACACGAAATTCGGTCCGGACATCGCCTTCGATGGTACCGCCCCAGAGCGTGCAGAAGCAGCGAATTACTCCGATGTTGTTCTGGTAGATCGTCTCAGGCGAGCTATCACCGCCATTAATCCGAATATTCCCGAATCCGCCATCGATGATGTCATTCGCAAGGTCACACGCACCGAATACCCCAGTCTGATCGAGAATAACCGCCGCTTCCACCGCATGCTGACCGACGGTGTGGATGTCTCGTATATGCAGGATGGCCGGGAAGTTCACGATAAAGTCTGGCTGCTTGACCTTAATGACTTATCGAACAACGACTGGCTGGCTGTCAACCAGTTCACCGTCATCGAAGGGCAAAAGAACCGCCGACCCGATGTCGTTGTCTTTGTCAATGGATTGCCTCTGGCTGTCATCGAGTTGAAGAATCCCGCGGACGAAAAAGCCACCATCCGGCACGCTTACAATCAGTTGCAGACCTACAAGCAGGACATTCCTTCCCTTTTCACCTATAACGAACTCCTGGTCATTTCAGATGGTATGCAAGCCCGTGTGGGGACACTGACAGCGGGTTGGGATCGGTTCATGCCCTGGCGGACGATTGACGGAAATGACCTGTACCGGGAACCGGGCAATGACCGTCAGACGGATGGCATCGTCCAGCCCGGTCTGGAGACCGTCAATAAGGGATTGTTCAACAAAAAGCGGCTGCTTGACCAGATTCTGAACTTCACGGTTCTGGAAGATGACGGCGCTGTTATTGTGAAGAAGACTGCCGCTTATCACCAGCATTACGCTGTCAATAAAGCAGTGGATTGTACACTATCTGCCTGCGGCATTAAATCGGAATCCGGTCAGCTTTACACCGGATTTCTGGAAGCAGAAAAAGCTGATCCGTTCGTCAAAGAACCTCGCCCGAAATACGATCAAGATAAGCAGAAGTTCGGAGATCACCGAATCGGCGTCATCTGGCATACACAGGGAAGCGGAAAGAGCCTGTTGATGGTGTTCTATGCCGGAAAGATCATCCGACACCCTGATATGCGCAATCCAACGATTGTTGTTATCACAGACCGAAACGATCTCGACGATCAGCTATTCGGGACGTTTTCTGGCTGTAAAGACCTGCTCCGGCAGACTCCC
>JAHJDJ010000370.1 GCA_018812585.1 bacterium | reverse complement strand
CCGCGCGCTATTCCGGACCGGGCGCAACATACGACAGCAACTGCGACAAGCTCTTGCGCGAGATGGTTGGCGTCCCCGACGAAAAGCGCACTGCAAGGTTTCGTACAGTGCTTGCCTTTGTCGAGAAGGAGAATATCAAGCTTTTCGAGGGCATTGTGGAAGGGACTATCACGCGGGAACGCAGAGGCTCTAACGGTTTCGGATATGACCCGGTTTTTTTCGCTACAGAAAAAGGGATGACATTAGCAGAAATGTCCTTAGAAGAGAAGAATGTAATTTCTCATCGGGGCGTAGCACTGGAAAAGTGGGTTGCCTTTTTGAAGCATGACAGAGGTCTCTGATAATAGGCTTATGAATCGATATTACTTCGACCACAGCGCTACGACGCGCGTCGATCCAGCAGTCGCCGATATCATGAGACAGGTGATGTGCGAAAACTACGGCAATCCAAGCAGTGTTCATGGATTTGGCCGGGACGCGCGCGAATTTCTGGATCGATCCCGCGAGACAATCGCTGAGATCTTAAATGCTGATCCTGCAGAAGTCTATTTCACCTCGGGTGGCACTGAAGCTGATAACCTGGCGTTAAGCGGCGTCATGGAAGCCAATCAGGAGCGGGGCAGACACCTGATAACCAGCACCACTGAGCATCACGCCGTACTGTATACTGCGGAATATTTGGGGAAAAACGGATATGAAGTGTCCTATATCCGACCCGACAAATACGGCCTGATCCAGGTCGATGACGTGGCTCGAGCCATTCGTCCTGATACCGCAATGATCTCCATCATGCATGCCAATAATGAGGTGGGGACAATTAATCCCATCGCTGAGATTGGCAGATTAGCGCGGGATAACGGTATTATCTTCCACACCGACGCGGTGCAGACTTTTGGCAAACTGCCTTTGAATGTCAGCGAACTGAATGTGGATCTGTTGTCACTGTCGGGACACAAAATTTACGGTCCCAAGGGAATTGGCGCGCTTTACGTCAGTACAGGCATCGCTGTTACGCCGCGATCTTATGGTGGTCATCATGAGCGAGAACTGCGTCCGGGAACCGAAAATCTCTCCGGGATAGCCGGCCTGGCAAAGGCGGCATCTCTGTGTCATGAGTCTTTGGAGAAAGAGAATGATCGACTCAAAATCATGCGAGACAGCTTATGGCGGGAATTGCAGACGCGTCTGCCTGATCTGACTTTAAACGGGCACCCTGAGCAGAGATTATCCGGCCTGTTGAATGTGACGTTCCATGGAGTTGAAGGTGAGGCGATTCTTTTAGCGCTGGATATGAAAGGTATCGCGGTTTCGACGGGATCAGCCTGCAGTTCCGGTCAGACGACACCGTCTCATGTCCTACTGTCGATGGGGCTGGCGCCCGAGGATGCCCAATCGTCTATTCGCTTCTCTCTGGGACACGAGAATAGCGACGAATCTATAGAGTATCTGCTGGATGTGCTGCCGCCAATGGTGGAGAAATTCCGCGCGATGTCCTTTTAGGTTGTGCTGATGGTGAAAGAGTGTACAATTGCAGTAGCCATGAGTGGCGGCGTGGACAGTTCAGTCGCTGCCGCACTACTGCGGAAAGAAGGCTGGGATGTCGTCGGTGTGACTATGAGGATTGATTTGCGCAGCCGAGGTGGTTCTTTCTGCAACGATGAGGCAATTGCCCGCGCAGCAGACGTTTGTCAGACGATGGGCATTCAGCACCGGATCTTTGATTTAACTGAACCCTTTAGTGAGTTAATTGTAGAATACTTCGTCGATGAATATTTGCACGGCAAAACTCCTAATCCTTGCACCCGTTGCAACGCGAGTATCAAATGGGGGAAACTGCGGGAAGCAGCACAAGATGCTGGTTGCGAATACCTTGCCACCGGACATTATGCCCAGATCCAAAGCGTAGACGGTGAGATGCAACTACACAGAGCTGCCTACCGTAAAAAAGATCAATCTTACGCTCTATGGGCGATTCCGTACAATCTTTTACCTAAGACCAGATTGCCGCTTGGCGCTCTTAAAAAAGAGCAGGTACGCAAGATTGCCGCTGAGCTGGACTTTGTTACAGCCGATACACCGGAGAGCCAGGAAATCTGCTTCATTCCGGATAATGACTACGGAGCTTTTTTGAAGCAGCAGCGACCAGGCCATTTTAATACATCTATCGCTGGTGATATCGTTGACCGCAGCACTGGGGAGGATGAGGTTGTTGGGCAGCATCAGGGCCTGCCGTTCTATACCATCGGCCAGCGCAAAGGTCTGGGGGGAGGATTTTCCGCACCGCGCTATGTTATTGATGTTGACGCACAAAGCAACCGAATCATTATCGGTCGAAAAGAGCAGTTACTGCAGAAGCGTTTTTTAGCAGATCAACTTAATTGGCTGATTCCCGAAGTTAGGGAAGAAGTTCGAGCTGACGTCCAGGTTCGCTATCATGCAACTCAGGCGCCTGCCATCATCGAAGTCAAAGGCGAGACTGCCAAGGTTACTCTTGATGAACCAGTCGAAGCTATCAGTCCCGGTCAATCCGCGGTATTTTATCAAGGTGATCGCCTGATAGGAGGCGGCCGGATCACAGAAATAGTTGCAGATTAAAATAGATCACACTTCCAAAAAGGGGATAGAACTATGAAGAAAGTCACCACGGTATCGCTGCAGACTATGAAAAAGCGTGGCGAAAAAATAGCCGTGCTGACAGCTTATGACGCCACGTTCGCATGGCTGGAAGATCAAGCCGGAACAGACGTTATTTTAGTCGGAGACTCGGCTGCTATGGTGATCGGTGGGGAAGAGTCCACGTTGACTGCGACGATGGATCAGATGCTGTATCACACCCGCTGTGTCTCACGCGGTGTAGAGCGCGCTCTACTGGTCGCGGATATGCCGTTTTTGTCTTTTCAGATCGCTCCTCAGGAAACGGTGCGTAATGCGGGCAGGTTCTTAGCGGAAGCTGGTGCAGAAGCGGTTAAATTGGAAGGTGGCGAAGCAATCCTCGATCATGTTAAGCGGCTCGTAGATGTCGGAATTCCGGTGATGGGGCATCTGGGCTTAACGCCTCAGTCGATCCACAAATTTGGAGGGTGGGACGTCCGAGGCCGCGATGAAGCTGAAGCTGAACGCATGATCGAAGACGCCGTGAAATTGGAAGAAGCAGGAGCTTTCAGTATCGTCCTGGAAAAGATATCCGCGCCGTTGGCAGAAAAAATAACAGCTTCACTGCATATTCCGACCATCGGCATCGCCTCGGGACCTGACTGTGACGGCCAGGTGTTGGTCAATTATGACATGCTGGGACTTTATTCCAAATTCAACTTGAAATTCGTGCTAAAATATTTAAATTTAGCTGAAGATATCAGTGTTGCCGTGCGCCGTTATGTCAAAGACATAAAAAATGGCGATTTTCCTAACCAGGATGAGAGTTACGATTTAGTTTAGACCGGCTGGATGATGGACATTTATAGAAACATTAATGAACTTAGATCTTCCGTCAATGCTTGGAAGAAACAAAATCTGCGCATCGGATTTGTGCCGACGATGGGATTTCTGCATACAGGACATCTGGCGCTTATCGATGCCATCAAACCGAAATGCGATAAGCTGATCGTTTCAATCTTCGTCAATCCGAAGCAATTCGGCCCGGGAGAAGACATCGAGCGGTATCCCAGGAATTTCGAAAGAGATCAACAGTCAATTGAGGCTCATCATGCGGATGCGATCTTCTATCCTGCCGTAGAAGAGATGTACCCAGATGACTACTATACGTATGTGCAGGTAGAAGAATTAGGCGCTGTTTTGTGCGGGAGAAGCCGCCCAACGCACTTCAGGGGTGTTACCACAGTCGTGACCAAGCTCTTCATGGCGACAAAATGTGATATTGCTGTTTTTGGCCAAAAGGACTACCAGCAGGCGTTGATCATACAACAGATGATAAAAGACTTGAATTTCGATATCGAAGTGATGATTTGTCCTACCCTGCGCGAGGAGGACGGTTTAGCGATGAGTTCGCGCAATTCTTACCTTTCTGAAGAGGAGCGTCAAAGAGCTGTCTGCCTTTACCGAGCCCTGAAAAGGGCGGAAGATCTGTACGCAAACGGCGAAAAACACGCTGCACTACTGCGTGAAGAGATGAAAAACGAAGTCTTGACCGTACCCGAAATTCGCATTGATTACCTTGAAGTTGTCGATGCCTTAACTTTGCAATCGATCGATATCATTGAGCGTAAGACTCTTCTAGCCGGAGCCATCTGGCTGGGAAAAGCACGCTTGATCGATAATATTGTCATAGATGTAGAGCCCATAGATGCATGATCATAAATTAGCCGTCCTCATCATGGCTGCGGGTAAAGGCACCCGCATGAAATCGGATCTTCCCAAGGTATTGCATAAGCTGTCGGGCAGACCTCTGATTCAGTACGTTATTGATATTGCAAGAAAGATTAATGCGAGCCTGATCGTACCCATCATCGGTCACAAGAAGGATTTGGTGATCGAGGCGTTGTCTCATGAAAAGGTCACTTTCGCAGTGCAGGAACCTCAATTGGGGACCGGTCATGCGATTATGTGCGCTCTGCCTGAGATTGATGAATTCGACGGTTCCGTGTTGATATTGTCAGGTGATGTACCGCTGATTAAAGCGGAGACATTAGGCAATCTGTTAAAGCATCACATTAGCACTAACGCGGCAGCTACTGTATTAACGGCAATAACAGAAACACCGCAAGGATATGGGCGCATCGTCAGAAACAATGTGGGACATCTGGAAGCGATTGTTGAAGAGCGCGATGCTGCGGATGAGATTAGAAAAATCCAGGAAATCAACAGTGGTATCTACGTGTTTAACGCGGCTGATTTACGCCGGGTGCTGCCTCTGATCAGCGACCACAACGATCAGAAGGAGTATTATCTGACAGATGCGGTTCGACTGTTGACAAACGAAGGAAAACTGGTGGGCGCAGTCGTCGGTGCCATGACCGAAGCGATGGGAATTAATACCGTCAATGAGCTGAAAGCTGCCGAGAAGACAATAAACGCTGGAACTTAGATATTCAGGTAATGTTTAATTAATTAAGAAGCGGAAACCAGCACATTAGAAATGATCGAAATTTGCCTTGACTTTCGGGCGGTTTCTCGCTATTATTTATTGAATTACTTCCAAGCGGAGAATGATGATGGGAAGAAGTAAAACAGCTTGCCTCCTGATAATCTGCGGCCTGTGTTTGCTGGCAGGTTTGAATACCGGCGTTCTGGCGCAAGGTTCGGCCGGTTTCAGCGATTATCTCCGTTCCGGGAGTGATTACTCACTGGGTATCTTGGATCCCAGCCGCATGAGTTTTTCGCATAACATTCAATCCTCGTATATGAGCAGCGGTGGTCAGAGCGTTATGCGGAATATGTTCATGGAAACGATTGGTTACCAGTTTAATGCGCCCGTAACTCTGACGTTCAACGTCGGGTATATGCATGAGCCCTACTCGTCGATTTCACCGGATGGATTTCAGAATAACGGGCAGTTCTTAGGCAGCGCGGCAGTAACCTGGCGACCCAAGGAAAATATGTTTTTTCATCTGGAAGTAGCAAACTTTGCCAAAAGCTACTACGGCTACCCTTACGGAATGTATAATCAGATGTACGCGCCCTACTTTGCACCCCGCACAAATTTGACTCAACCTGTCTCACAGGATGAGGAGTAATGGTTGCGGAGATCTCATTAACTACCATAAAGAATAGTTTCCCTGCCGCGTGCTTCTGGCGCGGCATTTTCTTTGAACGTATCAGACATGAAAAGAAGACCTAAAAAACTAAGCAAAACGGGCACTGGTTCAGGTAACTCACAGGCTTTAAACTGGATCGCACTTTTACTTGGACTAATTCTGGCAGTGAGCTTGTTTGATCTTTATCTGAGCCATCTCAGTAACCCTCATGACACGATTGAGCAGTTTTTACAGGATCAATCTGCAGGTAGAGAACAAGTGTCAGATCCGGTTAGTGAACCAGTCCGAGAAAATCCTGTTACCGTTGAGGAAAAGCAGCCGAGAGTACAGCCTGCTGAGACACAAGCGGTTCCCATCTTAACTGCGGCTGACGTAAAGCTGCAGATTCTAAATGGGTGCGGCGTGAGCGGCATTGCCGCTCGAGTGCGAGGCATTATGCGTGACCGCGGTTTCGACGTAATGAGCTATGGGAATGCTGAGAAGAACGAACCGAAGACCCTTTTATTAGTTCGCAGCGAAGGTGAACGAGGACTGCAAGCCGCTCACATCACAGCAGCTTCGATCGGGGTTGCTGAGGCACAAATTAGACGTGAGATGGATTCCTCTATCGTGGATATCGACGTTACGATCATCGTCGGGGGAGATCACCGGAGTTTAAATCTCGAATAGGGAGGAGTTCTGACACCCAAGAAACAGCTCGATGATAATAGTGTCAGCCGTGAGCTGGCAACGCTGATCGCCAGGTCAGCTTGGGAAAAAAAGGCAAAAGATATTGTCGTCATCGAAGTGTCCGAACTGACTCAGTTTACGGATTACTTTGTTCTGATCACTGCAGAAGTCGATCAGCATCTTAAGGGCATTGCGGACTTCATTATCTATCAGGTTCGTGACCAGGGATTAAGACCGCATCATGTCGAAGGTATGAACGGATTGCGCTGGGTATTGATAGATTATATCGACGTGATTGTCCATATACAACTTCCGGATGTGCGCGATTTTTACGACCTGGAAGCTCTATGGGGCGATGCAGAGCGTCTGACTCTGGATTTCCCCAAGGAAGAATAAATAAGTCGTGTGGATCTGATAAAACCTGCCCGGCGTCCACATAAGCAGCGCCTCACCCGAAAATACAAACATCGTGAATCTAACAGAAAAAATAGCAAGGGATATTAGAGTCGTCTTGCAGACTCTGGAGTATCCTGAAGTACCGATTGTCATAGAAATACCTCCAGAACCCAAATTAGGGGATCGGTCATGTACTATTGCGCTGGCATTGGCGAAGCCTTTGAAGCGAAAACCGCGCGATATCGCTGAAACCATCGCGGCAGCATTGCCTCAGCTGGAAAATGGCTATCGTGTTGAAATTGCTAGTCCAGGTTTCCTGAACTTCTTCTTCTCGGATGAGATTTACCATGCTCTGTTGAAAGAGGCGCTTGACATTGGCGCTGAATACGGATCTTCCCAGCTTGGCTTAGGTGAAAAGCGTCTGTTTGAGTATGTTTCAGCGAATCCGACTGGCCCGATGAACATCGTCAGCGCCAGAGCTGCTGCAATTGGCGATTCACTGGTCAAGTTACAGCGTAAAGCTGGTTTTGACGCGTATTCGGAATTTTACGTGAACGATACTGGTAAGCAGGTGAAACTGCTGGGAGAATCTGTCAGAGCTCGCGCTGCTGAGGTACAGGGTGGGATCGCAGAAATTCCAGAAGGCGGCTATCACGGCGATTACATCATCGATCTGGCGACAGCAGCTTTGGCTGAAATGGGTGATCAAGTAAAAGTCATATCAGACGAAGAATTGGGCCGCTGGTCTGCCGATAAAATAATGGCAACACAGCGCACTATTTTACAAGAATATGGCGTTGAGTTCGACCGCTGGTATCGGGAAAGTGAACTGTATGATGCTAAAATGCCGCAGAAGACGCTGGAGAAACTCCGGTCTGCCGGGCATATCTATGAAGAAGACGGCGCCACCTATTTCAGAAGTTCTGATTTCGGTGACGATGAAGACCGCGTGGTGGTAACCTCTGACGGACGACCAACTTATTATCTGCCGGACATCGCCTATCACTTAGATAAGGCAGAGCGAGGCTTTAAAAAGGCCATTGATCTCCTGGGCCCTGATCACCACGGACATGGCAAGCGTATGCAGGCCGCCATGCGAGCATTGGCTCTGGGGGATGATTTTCTGGAAATCATCATCGTCCAGCAGGTCAACCTGATGCGTGCGGGAATTCCGGTGAGAATGTCCAAACGCGCGGGTGAGATCGTTTCCATGAAGGAGCTTCTGGATGAGGTTGGCGCTGACGCCGCCAAACAGATATTTCTGTCACGCCGCTGGTCTTCGCACCTCGATTTCGATATTGAAGCAGCCAAGGATCGCTCGGAAAGAAGTCCCGTCTTTTACCTGCAATACGCTCATGCCCGAATTTGCTCGATTTTCTGTAAGGCCGATGGACGAGCTTATAACACAGATCATTTGAATAGAATTAATACAGAAGAAGAACGAAATTTACTGCGCAGTCTGTCAATTTTCCCTGATGTGGTCGCGAGTGCAGCCATGCAATATGCGCCTAACAGAGTTAACAGTTATTTAAATGAATTGGCGACTGTATTCAGCCAGTTTTATCATCATTGCCGGGTGATAACTGAGGATGACGGGTTGACGTCTGCCCGACTGGCGATGTGCCGCGCAGTACAGATTGTGCTTAAAGAGGGGCTGCGTCTCCTGGGAATGTCCGCCCCCGAAAAAATGTAGGAGGAACAATGTGTGTACTGGTTGTAGGATCGGCTGCGTTAGATTCAGTAAAGACTCCTTTCGGAGAAGTTACGGACGCTCTGGGCGGTTCAGCCTTTTTCTTCGCTGCGGCTGCCAGTTTCTTCACTGAAGTTCGTATCGTCGGCGTGGTGGGTGAAGATTTCCCCATGGAGAAGATCGAATTCTTGAAAACCAAGAATGTCGACTTTAAAGGGTTGGAAGTCGCCCCGGGAAAAACGTTCCGTTGGTCTGGTGTTTATCACGAGAACATGAACGCGCGGGATACGCTCTCTACGGATTTGAACGTCTTCGAGACCTTCTCACCGAAACTGCCGGATGAATACAAACAGACACCTTATGTTTTTCTGGCGAACATTCACCCTGAACTGCAGTTGGACGTTTTAGCGCAGATCGAAAATCCTCGACTGGTGGCGCTGGATACCATGAATCTCTGGATCAACATCTCTTTAGCGCCCCTGAAAGAGGTCCTGAAAAAGATCGACGTGGTGATCCTGAATGATGAAGAAGCTCGCATGCTGACCGGAGAGCATAATTTAATCAAGGCCGCTAAAGCTGTTACCAGACTGGGACCGAAAACCGTAATCGTCAAGAAGGGTGAGCATGGCGCTTTTTATATCTCCGGTGACGACTTCTTTTCTCTGCCGGCTTATCCCATTGAAGGCGTCTTCGACCCAACTGGAGCGGGTGATACGTTTGCGGCGGGAACAATCGGATACCTGGCGAGAGAAAATGATATTTCCCCGGCTGCCATGCGAAAAGCATTAGTTTATGGGACTGTAACGGCCTCATTTACCGTGGAGAAGTTTTCAGTTGATCGAATGAAAGACTTAACTTTCGAGGAGATTCAGAGCCGTTACGACTACATGATCAAGATGACTCAGTTCTGAAATTCACGGAAAGTAGTTCTTCTGCTTTCTGCTTGACTTAAATGGTGAAAAGGCTTAAATTTCAAATTTAAGCCCTTTCTCACAGTGATGCACAATCAAACTCTTGAAAACCCGGTTAGAACGATGCATGTGAAAACAATTGAATGGTTGGATGACAGTAATAAAGTACGACTGATTGAACAGACTAAATTACCCCAGGAACTCGAATACATAGAAACAGATGACTATCAGGTCATGTGCGATGCGATTCGCAGATTAGCGGTGCGCGGCGCGCCTGCTATCGGCTGTGCAGGAGCTTATGGCGTTGCCATCGGAGCGTTGTCAGTTAGAGACAACGATTTTGGCGTTTTTCGGGCTGAACTGGGACGCATTATGGATGAACTGCGCGCCACCCGCCCAACTGCGGTCAATCTGTTCTGGGCGATTAATCGCATGGAAAAAGTACTGGATCAGTACCATGACGTCAATTTGGCGATTGATGCTCTGATCCAGGAATCGAAAACCATTCAGGAAGAAGATATTGCCATGTGCCGCAAGATCGGTGAGCACGGCGCTTCTTTATTGTCGGATGGTATGACGGTTTTAACTCATTGTAACGCTGGTTCTTTGGCGACAGGCGGCATGGGGACAGCCTTAGCGCCTATGTATGTCGCCAAAGAGCAGGGTAAAAACGTCAAGGTGTTCGCCGACGAAACCCGGCCCCTGCTGCAAGGCGCCCGCCTGACTTCCTGGGAACTGATGGCAAATGGCGTCGATGTGACACTGATTTGCGATAATATGGCGGCTATTGTCATGCGCAAAGGGTGGGTGGATGCGGTGATCGTGGGTTCAGACCGCATTGCCTGTAATGGTGACGTGGCTAATAAAATCGGGACATTCACCGTTGCCGTGCTGGCAAATCGCTTCGGTATACCATTCTATGTCGCAGCGCCGACGTCCACCGTCGATCCCAATGTAGCCACAGGCGATGATATTCCCATTGAAGAGCGCGCTTCCGAGGAGGTTGCCGGTTTCGGTAGCTGCCGCGTGGGCCCTGAAAGCGTAAAAACCTATAATCCGGCGTTCGACGTAACGCCGCATGATCTGGTGGCGGCGATTATAACGGAACAGGGAATACATAAACCGCCTTATGATTTTTCATTTCTGAAATAAATAAAACGAGATATCCCGCAAACTAAACTTCGAGTGAGGCTGCAATGAAGTACTTTACAGCTGTGACAGCGCTTTGCTGTCTACTGGCGCTGGGCATGACCGGCTGCCGTAATCCGGATGTCGTATCTGCCAATATCTACTTAAATCAGCAAGGTGACGTTGATAAAGCTCAGGAGCATCTGGAAAAAGCGCTGCAAACCAATCCTGATGACGCCGAAGCCCATTATATGATGGGGCAGGTCCATGTGCGCAAGAAAAACTACCCTGAGATGGTGAAGGAATTCGATGCTGCTGTGACGTTGAATGGGAAGAAGTACCAGGGGCGCGTCGATAGTACTGAAAACAAGATCTTCTACGTGCTCTATAATAGTGCAGTTGACAATTTCAATAATGCAAAATTGGAAAAAACAATTGATGATCTGACCAATGCGACTACTGTTCTTCCGGAAGATCAACCTGCCTGGTCACTGCTGGCAAAAACTTATCTGCGTCAGGAAGACAAAGCAAAAGCCATGGAAACTCTGGAGAAAGCGGTTCTGCTGGATCCCAAATTTGAATACCTGGATGATCGGCTGTTGCTGACACAGTTGTACTATGAAGCAGAACGCTTTGAAGAAGCGCTGGCTGGCACCATGGAAATCCTGCGCCAAGATCCCGGTAATGCCGATGCAGTCAAAATTGCGGCGTTCTGTTACACCGAGATGGGGAAGACCGAGAAAGCGCTCGAGTATTATGAAGACATGATCGCCAATGAGCCCGATAATACGGACCTGATTTACAATCTGGGTCTCCTATACGATAAAATGGGACGGACCGAAGACGCCATCGTTCAATTCGAAAAAGTGATGACCCTAAATCCGATGGATAAAGAAGCGACTTTACAGTGCGCTCAGATATACCTGGAGGTTCAGGAAGATTACGCAAAGGCTGTGGAATGCTACCAGAAGGTCGTCGATCTTGATCCCAATAACGCCGGGGTTATCAATAACCTGGGCGTAGCACAAGTTCGTCTTGGCGGCCAAAAAGATGATCAATCGCTGATCGACCAGGGAACGGCTAATATCAAACGTGCTATGGAATTGCGTGAATCGGATAAGTAATTCATTATGCCTACTTCAGGTCTGAAAATTCCGGATTTTCTCGATTCTGATAAAATCCCACAGCATATCGCAATCATTATGGATGGTAACGGTCGCTGGGCTAAACAGCGATCGTTACCCCGTATTGCCGGGCATCATGAAGGGATCAATTCTGTCAGAGAGATCGTGCGCGTCTGCGGCGAACTGGGAGTTAAGGTACTGACTCTGTACACCTTCTCTTCAGAAAACTGGAACCGTCCGCGCAAAGAAGTATCCGCGTTGATGCAGCTACTCCTGGTGACGATCAACAAGGAGGTTAAAGACCTGAATAAGAATAACGTAAAACTGCGTGTAATAGGGCGTATTGAAGATCTTCCGGATAAGCCCCGGCAGAGTATGCTGAATGCAATCCAGCGGCTGCAGAATAATACGGGTCTACTCTTAAATTTGGCTCTGTCCTACGGCGGCAGGTTAGAAATTGTTGAGGCCGTCCAGAAAATCATCAGCGAAGGTCGTGACACGATAAGCGAAGCAGATTTTTCTAATTATCTTTATACCGCCGGTCTGCCTGATCCGGAATTACTGATCCGCACTTCCGGCGAAATGCGGTTATCAAATTTTCTACTCTGGCAGTTAGCCTATACGGAAATTGTCGTCACCGATACCTATTGGCCGGATTTCCGCGAGCAGCAGCTTTATGACGCTATAGCGGACTATCAGCGCCGGGAAAGAAGATTTGGGAAGGTCAGTGAACAGCTATAAGAAGATATTACCCGAAACGGGACGTCAGTCAGACCAACCTGAGGGTTGGTTTTTGTGTTTATTTTCTGGAACATTTCGCCGAAAATCCAGTGTAATTTGTTGAAAATATCCAATGAAATGAGCGGGTTATGGATTCAGAGATTCGTGAAGCCCTGGGACAATGCGGATGTCATCTGATCGAGAAATTATTGCCCCGCGTTGTCGTGCTTCCCAGCGACACTGAAGCGATCGCTAAACTGGTTAAATTAGCTTCTGTTAAGCGGCTGCGTCTCTGTCCGACAGGCATTGGAACGAGCTTTCCCGCAAACTATGATGCTCCGGCAGATGCTGTGTTTATACTCATGAGTTCGATTAATGAAATAATCGATCTACGCGTTGCGGATGCAATTGTAGAAGTTGAAGCCGGTATGATGGCTGCTGAATTAGGTAAACGACTCGAAGGCACAGATCTCCAATATCCAGCATGTCTTGCAGAGTATCCTGGTACCATCGGTGGCGCTCTACTGAGTTCAGATACTGCAGGCCTGCGACATTCTGAACTGAGACGACGTCTATTGGCTGTAAAACTTGTCGACGCCCGCGGCCAATCGCTTAAGTTTGGCAGTTTGGCAATAAAAAACGTCGCAGGATATGATTACTGGTCATTTTTAGTCGGAACTGGCGGCAGATTTGGCGTCATCACTCGGGTTATCCTGAATGTGGAAAATATGCCGCCGATTCTTTCTGTAGAAAAGCGCTTCGAAGAATGCAGTACCTCTGAAGATCCGGCTCAGTGGATCTATGCGAATCTTTGTAAGCGATTGGATCCTGACGGAATCTTCGTTCGATGATAGTCAGAACACCTCTCTTATACTTCCTTTTTGCTCTCCTGTTTGTGCTCATCTGCACAGCACTGCTGTGGCCTTTTATACAACTCGATGACAAGATTCGTGATCTGGCGTTGGGCTATGCTGAGGATTATCATAGCGGCAAAGTCAATATTCGCAAGGTCAGCCTGGGATTTTTCCACGTTACTTTCAACGGCATTGAAATCTTTGATGCGGAAGACAAGTATATCTTCACGCTGGAAAAAGTGCGGATACGCTATAATCCCATCAGATATTTCACTGAGGGTTTTAAACCGCTGGGGATTATCACTACTGTCGATATCTTCGAGCCCGAGTTCGATTTGAGATTAGACGCCAGGAGCGTAAATGGCTCTGCTGCGCGATCTGATACCACCGCTTTCGGATGGGAAAGCGTGCGCCGCTTACCGGATTATACCTGGATCAAGGGCATTAACGTTGAGGGCGCGGCGTTCAGGTTGATTACCGGACCAACCCGACGAGTTGTGCTGTTTGATAATTTAGATGGAAAATTAACTTCAGAGCGACCTGGACATTTAGCTGGTATTCTGACGATTTCTCCCGAGAAAACGAATTCGACCGCCAAGCTGGAAATGAAGTTGGATGCCATAGAGGAAATTATCAAGAGTAAGTTCGAAGCACAAATAAACGATTTCGTCTTCGGTTCTGAATTCGGGATGCCTGATTCTTTACGAATACTTATAGACAGCTTGAAAACCTCCTTTGAATTCAATATCGACGGTGACAGCGAGATATTGGATGGCAGGGCGGATATTTACAACTCGTCGATGACCAATAATGGATATCAGTATTTTAACGGCGATTCATTGAAGTTGATTGTAAATAACTGGCAGTTGAGTATTCCGCCTGCCGTGTTTCATGGTCTGGAGGGTAACTGGACATTACAGGCAACGACGCCGAACCTTCGTCAACCCAAACTGGATCTGAGGATTTCAGCAAGTTCGGATGAGTGTTCTCGATTAGCGTCTGACCTGGGAATATCGAATTGGATTACGCCCTCAGGTAAGTACGACGTGCAGGTTATCGCCAGTGGAAATATACTACGCCCGAACGTTCGGTTTTTGGGGAGACTCGATCAAGTGATTCTTCAGTCCCGACTGCTGGAGGATATCAGATTCGTTGGAAAATGGGCTGACAATGAGTTGGACTTTGAAGAAGTCACTTTCAAAACTGCTGAAGGCACAGTCCTGACTAAATCGAAGATTACACCCAATCTAAAAGAGGGAATCTACAGTGGACAGATTTCCTGGGAAGGGGTTCTTCCGACTCTGAAAGATGCGCTGCCGGGGAAACTTGAAGCTCAATTTTCTGTTGAACATAATCTGTATTCAGTCTGGGGACGTTGGCAATCAGATTCTGTTGATACGCCTCCCATTTCTATGTTGATGGAGTACTTCACGCCAGATGGGCGATTAACAGCAGAATTGAGTACTTCTAACGGGATTTCTTATTCCAATCTGGTTATCACGGATTTGGATAAGAAGCCGCATCTGTCTTTAAGAGTCGATAATCCATTCCCCATGATTCAATCGATTTTCCCAAGCATGAAAACTGAGCAGACCGACGCCATGTATTTGACTGGGGATTTCAATGGGACATTGGATTCATTACGAAGTACTTTCGATCTGTTCTATCCGCCCACCGGCTCCCGCTTCGAATTCGACGGAGTGGCCAGGATGGTTTCGCAGAACAATATTAACTATTCTGGGGAGTTGGTATTTCAACAGGAGAATACGTCTCCCTTAATCGGTGAAGTAGATCTGGAATTTAAGGAAGGTCTCCTTACACTGCATGATCTTCGCCTGGATGACGCCATATCGTTAAATGGTTCTTTTGATATGACGCACCAAAGATTGGGATTTACAGAACTAATTATTTCGGATTGGGATATTGCCCGGGGATTAACGTTTTTCTTTCCTGACTTCGCTGCTGAAGTAGGAGGCATCATCGACGGCCGGTTGGAAATCTATGGTCCGGTAAAAAATCCGAATGTGATGCTGAATTTGTATGCTTCGCGTGGGCGCTACAAGGGCCAGTCGGATTTCTGGGGAGTTCTTTCAGCGAAATTCGAAAACGATGTGGTTCATCTGGAGGAGTTGAATGTCGGACAAAGTTTAGCTAGTTTAATGACAGCCGCAGGAAAGATCGACGTAAAGAATGACAGCATTGACATCCAATTTATCTCTGAACGGGCAGATATCGCAGACGTCATGAAACTGATAGGCGGGAACCCCCTGCATGTTTCAGGACCTCTAAAGTTCAATGCAAAGGTTTACGGTGATTTGAAAGATCCGGACATCACCATTAATCTGAAAATAGAAGCAGGTAAGATTGATAAAGTTCCTTTTGAAAGCTTAATGGCGACTGCATCGAAAGATGCATTCACAGATAACAAACTGAAATTACATGATTTCCAAATGGTTCAAGCCAGTGATTTAGCTGTCAGCGGCGAAGGATTCCTTCCCTTCGGCAAGACTGAGCTGGATTTGAAAGCAACGGTTTCTGGAAACATCCTCAAGATTCCTCACTTGATTGAAGGCAGCATTCTGGAATCCTCTGGCCGAGGCAAGATCGATGTTTATATTAAATCAACTGATGACAAACTAAGCTTTAAACAAGCCAAACTGGCGATCAGTGACGGTCATATGAAATTCAGCGACGTTGTCAATGAAATTAATAACATTAATGCTGATATTCGCTTGGAAGGAAACCAGGTAAAGTTTTATAAATTTTCCGGTGTCGTCGAAGGGCAGAAGTTCACTATAGGTAATTACTTCATCAGCTCAGAAGATTCTACCGAACAACAGCATCTCTATTTCCCCAGTATTAATCTGGATCTGGGAGTTATGACGTTATATACCGAGGGGAGGGGTCTCTACGCCACGATTCCTTCCTTGATGGTGAAAGGATCTATGGGCTATTTCCGTTTCACAGGGAAAGAACCGGACAAGCATTTTACAGTCGCCGGACCTATCGATAATCTGCATTTGGACGGCGAAATCGATGTTTCCAAGACGATCGTGACTTACCCCTTTACCAGCACTGGCAGAAAACCATCATCCTTTGTACGGGGATTCCTCGCAACTCTCGAGGCCGCGACGTGGAATATCAAAGTTATACCGGAACGAGACAACCGTTATGTTCGTGAGATAAAGGGTGAGACAGACTACCAGTTTCTGGAGGGGATGTCTGACCTTTTGACGACTGTCGATGTTGACTTGACAGTGAACCCGGCTCTGAGCAATCTGCAGATTTTAGGAATCATCGACGCAGAATCTTTCCGCATGTTGGGCAGTTTAGTTGCCACGCGTGGTTCCATCGATTATCTTGATCTGAATTTTAAAGTGGATCGTTTTACAGTCGATTTTGACGAGCATGATCCATACCCCTGGGTGGAAGGGCGCGGCGAAGCGGTCTATATTGATTCTGTGGGGCAGACACATGATATATTTTTGACCATGTATGTCATCGATCCGATCACTGGAGAAAGGGAGCGCCGCGGGCGGTGGGGCGATTTTGTATTTGTGCTGGAAGACGAATCCGGCAGTTCACAGGAACAGATTCTGGCCGCTATGGGTTACTCGCCTGGACAGTTCACTGACAAATTTACAGAGCTATCCGGTGAAATCGTCTCTAATGCGGTGCTGCGGCGATGGATTCGACCCATTGAACGGGAATTAGAATCCTGGTTGAATGTGGATTTTATCCGCCTGGAACCGACCATTGCGAGACACCTGTTTGAAACCGAAGTGCTGGGCGTAGATCGCGGACCGACCAGTAATATTTCCTGGGGTTCTTACTACCTGAGCGACTCGCAGCTTTCCATCGGTAAGTATTTCACCGATGACATGTTCGTTATCTACACAGGCGTCTACGAGAGTGCCATCGATGCTCAGAACGAGCGCCGTTCCGGTTTTCTGCACCGCTGGAGTCTGGAATATAGATTGCGGCCTATTTCGCCGAATTTAGTCCTTGATTTAGGATATGAATATGACAGCCTTGAACAGTTGCGAGACCGGGATATTAACCTTAGATACTGGATTTTGTTCTAATACAAGCAATCCTTTTATGACCAAGAGTAATATACTATTTTTTACTTTAAATTGAATACAAAATTGCTTAAGTTAAAAAGTTTAGGTCAACCCACAAAGTGATGCAAAAAATCAAGTTTACTGCAGCGATAACGCTGTTACTGTTGCTGGCTGCAAGCGTAGCGCTGGCTCAATCTGGAAAGGTGCGGCTGATCGGTCTGACCGTCGAAGGCGCGGAGGCGGCTGATGAAGGGTTAGTACGAGCAAATTCCGGGTTAATTGTTGGATCCGAAGTAACTGGAGACGATATCCAGATGGCGATTAAACAGATCTGGAAATTGGGTCTGTTTTCCGATATTCAGATAGTCTTTGAACAGGAAGTTCCCGAAGGGGTATTTCTTAAAATCATCGTCCAGGAATATCCCCGACTGGAAAAGATCGAAGTATCCGGCAATAAAAAGCTGAAAAAGGACCAGATCGAAGAAGCGTTGGACTTCTATCCAGGTCAGATATTGAGGCCTGATCAAGTCGTCACAGCTAGAAATCGTCTGCTGGATAAATATGCTGATGAAGGTTACCTTTTAGCGCAAATTGAAACCGAAAGCTACCTGAACGAAGAGACTGACAGAATTGTCCTGCAGGTTGACATTACTGAAGGGAAAAAAGTTAAGATTCGGGAAATTACCTTTCACGGAAACGAAGCACATGAAAAAAAGAAAGCTGGATTTCCCCTAAGTCTGGTAAAATGGACTGTGGATTGGATCGTTCCAGATGACCCCTTCACTGAAGGTAATCTGCGCAGCGAGTTGAAGGAAACCAAAACCAAAACGCTCTTCCGCTCGGGTGAGTTCAAAGAAGACGAGTATGAGGCTGACAAAGTCCTGGTCATCGATCATTATAAGAACCACGGTTACCGGGATGCTGTTATTGTCGCTGACAGTGTCCAATACAGTGATGATAACCAGCGCTTGTTCATTGATATCTGGGTTGATGAAGGCACGAAGTATACCTTCGGGGATTTGACTTTTTCAGGTAACACACTTTACACCGAAGAAGAACTGCAGCAGCAGTTGCTGTTCGGTTCCGGCGACGTTTACAGCAAAGAAGGTCTCGATAGAAGTGTACAGGAGAATCTGACCAATTTATACTATGACCGCGGCTACATTTATGCGAACGTTTCACCTGTAGAACTCCCAGTTGGGCAGGATACGGTAAATGTCCATTTCCGCGTGTTTGAAGGGAATGAATTTACGGTTCGAAAGATCCAGATAGAGGGTAACACCAAGACTCACGAAAAGGTCATCCGCCGTGAATTCGTGTTAAACCCCGGCGATACCTTTGACGTATCTAAATTGCGGCGGTCAGCTCGTGAAGTAACTATTCTCAACTATTTCTCCAATATCATCCCCGATGTGCAGCCCGTCAACGATAGCGAAGTCGATCTTTTCGTCAAAGTCGAAGAAAAATCCACAGACCAGATACAGACTTCGGCCGGTTATTCCGAACGGGATGGTATGATTGGATCCCTGGGATTCACGATGCCCAACCTGTTCGGCACAGGAAAAAGGTTCAGTCTCGACTGGCAATTCGGCCGGATTTATCGTACTTTTTCCATCAGCGTCACAGAGCCGTGGCTGCTGGATACTCCCACGCTGGTGGGGGTCAGTCTTTTTGACACACGCCGCGGTGGGAGCTATTACGGCTTTAATGAACACATCCGCGGAGGATCACTGCGTGTTGGTCGGCGCTTGCGCTGGCCGGACGATTATTTCCGCATTGATTGGATATATCGCATTGAGCGAGCCCTCTATACGGATTTCTCGACCAGTTTCGCGCTATATAACCCGCGCGGTCTGGTTGAAGACGACCCCCGTATTTCATCCGGACTGACGACGATTTTAACGCGGGATTCTCGTGATAATCCTGAATTTCCGACCTTCGGCTCCGTTAATCGATATTCCGTTGAGGTTGCCGGCGGCCCTCTGGGAGGGGATGATCAGTATCACAAGCATACCTTCGGATCTGAATGGTATACACCCATTTTCAAATCGTTGATTTTCTATTCAGATACAGAGATGGGAATTGTGGACGCTCTACGTGATGAGGATCAGGCGGTGCCCTATATCGAGCACTTCTTTATGGGTGGATCAGGTCTTTCCCTGGGCGTACCGTTACGCGGTTACGACGAACGGGCTGTGGGTCCGCAAAGCGGCGGTTATGCCGTCGGCGGCAAGACCATGTTCAAGCAGTCTTTCGAGTTGAGGTTGCCGGTGGTGTATAATCCCACCATTTACCTGCTGACGTTTGCTGAAGCCGGGAACGTCTGGTACAATTTTGAATCGACAGATATTTTTGATTTACGTCGATCGGTAGGTCTGGGGATTCGACTTTACATGCCGATGATCGGTTTGATCGGTTTGGATTACGGATACGGTATCGACAATCCGGATCCAGTCACGGGCGAACTGAAAGGTGAATGGATTCCGCACTTCCAGTTCGGTCGTGGATTTTAGCTAATAAACAGATAACAAATTATAGAGGACTTAAGAAATGCGTAAATTAATCACAGCCATCCTGGTCTTGGTTTTTGTGATTCCGTTAGCCGTCGACGCTAAGGACTTAAAATTAGGATACATCCATTCACAACGGATTTTGGAAGAATTCCAGGAATCTCAGGAAGCACAGCGTACACTGGACGATGAACAGCGTGAGTGGCTGACCGAAGCCAAGCGGATGGAAGACGAGATCACTGCTCTTGAAAAGGAATTAGAGAACCAGAGCCTGCTGATCTCCGAGGAGAAGAAAGCTGAACGAATTCGGGAAATTCAAAAAAAGTACATGGAGTATCAGCAGTATCAGCAAGAAGTATGGGGTGATACCGGCAGATTGTTCCAACGCAACAAGGAGCTGACCCAGCCGATTATTGATAAGGTCAATGCCGTGATCCACAAACTTGGTGAAGAGGGCGAATACGACGTTATCTTCGATGCGGCGGTCGGCAATATCGTCTATGCTAAGGAAGATTTCGACATGACCGACCTGGTTCTTGAAGAACTTAATAAGTAAAGCTTCGATGAAATTAAAAGCTAGTGACATTGCGCTGCAGTTGCAGGGCAGGTACGAAGGCGACCCCGAGGCTCAGATCTCTGGTTTAGCGAAAATTGAAGAAGCGAAATCCGGCGAGTTGACCTTTTTAGGCAACCTCAAATACGCCAAGTTCCTCGAAGCCTGTCAAGCTTCGGTGATCATCGTGACTGAAGATCAACCGGCAGAGGGGTTCAATGTGATACGGGTGAAAGATCCCTATACAGCATTCGCGCAGCTGCTAACACTTTTTTACCCGCAAGAAAATACTCCCGACATCGGGATTCATTCCAGCGCAGTAATTGCCGCGGATGTAAAATTAGGTCAGGACGTCAGAATTGGCCCTAATGTCGTTGTCGGCGAAGGAAGTGAAATTGGGGATAACGCTGCTATCTATCCTGGCGTGGTTATCGGTGAGCGAGTGCGTATCGGTAATGAATCGACACTTCATGCGGGAGTATCAGTACGGCATACGGTGCAGGTCGGTAACCGAGTGACCATTCAGGACAATTCGGTCATCGGATCCGATGGTTTCGGATTTGCGCCGCAGCAAGAGGGTGATTATCAGAAAATCCCGCAGGTCGGAACAGTCATCATCGAAGATGACGTGGAAATCGGTGCGGGCTGCACCATCGACCGTTCGACCCTTGGAGCCACGAGAATCGAAAAAGGGACCAAGCTGGATAACCTGATCCAGGTGGCACACAACGTCACCATTGGCGCGCACACAGTCATTGCTGCTCAGACCGGCATATCGGGTTCAGCAACGATTGGGAAGAACTGTATGATTGGCGGCCAGGTTGGATTCGCCGGCCATCTTCATTTAGGAGACGGATCCGGTGTTGGAGCTCAAGCGGGAGTATCAAAATCGCATCCTCCCAAGAGCAAACTTTTCGGTTCGCCTGCGCAGGAGCTGAAGCGGGAACTGCGCTCGCATGCCTACATCAGAAAACTACCGGAGTTAGTCAAGCAGATCAACCAGCTTGAACGGCAACTGCAGGAACTCCAGGATCGAATGAGTGGGAACGATCATGGTTAAACAGCAACGGACCATCAAATCATCTGCATCGTTTACAGGGATCGGTCTGCACACCGGCGAACCCTGTTCATTGACCTTCCATCCGGCTCCCGTGGGTCACGGATTTCAGTTCAAACGCTCTGATATCCCTGATTCCGAACCGATACCAGCTAAGATTGATTATGTCGTCGATATTTCCAGAGGCACGATTCTGGGGAGGGGCGACATTCGCATTCACACGGTTGAGCATGTTTTAGCTGCGTTGGCCGGTTTGGAAATCGATAATGTGCTGATCGAATTGACTGGCCCTGAACCACCGGTAGGGGATGGCTCCGCCATGCCGTTTGTGGAAGCCTTGCAAAAAGCAGGGTTTGAAGAGCAGGATGCTCCCCGCGAGAAACTGGAAGTGGAACAAACCATCATTTACCACAACGAGGAGCGCGGCATTGATTTGGTGGTGGTTCCATCGCCGGTATTCCGTATCACTTATATGGTCGATTACCCGATGAATCCGGGTTTGGGAACACAGTACACCTCGCTGTATGATCTAAAAGAAGAGTTTATCATAGATTTTGCCCCTTCAAGAACTTTCTGCTTCTTATCCGAAGTCGAAGAACTGAAGGAACAGGGATTAATTAAAGGCGGAAACTTAGATAACGCCATTGTTTTTGTTGATCGTGAAGTCGAAGACAGTGAATTCCAGCGGTTGAAAAACCTCTTTGGCGCGAAAAGCTCTGTGCTGATCGGCGAAAAAGGTACCCTTGATAACCGTGAATTACGCTTCTATAACGAACCTGTACGTCACAAGGCGTTGGACCTGATTGGCGATTTAGCGTTGTTAGGAATGCCGATTCAGGGGCATGTTCTGGCGGCTCGAGGGGGGCATAAGGCACATGTCGAACTAGTCAGATTACTGCAGAAAGAGCATGAAAAAACACAACTGATACGGTCTTATAAAGGGCAGACTTCGTCGGACGTTATCTTCGATACCGATGCTATTGCAAGAATTCTGCCCCACCGCTATCCATTCCTGCTCATTGATAAAATCGTGGAGCTCACTCCAGGAGAAAGCGTCGCCGGGGTGAAGTGCGTCACGATTAATGAACCATTCTTCCAGGGGCATTTCCCGGGCTATCCCATCATGCCGGGAGTGTTAGTTATTGAAGCCTTGGGGCAAACGGGTGGCATTCTATTATTGAACTCTGCAGATAATCCTGAAGACAAGCTGGTCTTTTTTACCGGACTGGATAAAGTGCGTTTCCGCAAACCGGTGCGTCCCGGCGATCAGTTGTACTTGAAGGTGGAAATGGAATTTTTTAAGCGGGGCTTGTGTCGTATGCAAGGGAAAGCATTTGTCGATGGGGTATTAGTTGCTGAAGCGCAAATGTCAGCGGTCGTTCGTGATCGGGAGGTTTTATCATGATTCATCCCACGGCGATTATCGATCCCAAAGCAGAATTAGCGGACGATGTCGAAGTTGGACCATTTACGATTATTGAGCATGATGTGCAGGTTGATTCCGGAACGGTTATTGGTCCAAGCGTCCTCCTGGCACATGGCGCCAGAATCGGAAAAAATGCTGTGATCCATAAGGGAGCTGTCATCGGAACTGTGCCTCAGGATCTGAAGTTTGGCGGTGAAGTAACCCTGGCTTACGTTGGAGATTGCACCACGGTGCGCGAATATGTCACCATCAACCGGGGAACTACTGACCACGGCAAAACGACAGTTGGTTCGGATTGTCTGTTGATGACTTATTCACATATTGCTCATGATTGCGTAGTTGGCGATAAAGTTATCCTGGCGAACAGCGTCAACCTGGCCGGGCACGTACACATTGAAGAAAATGCGATTATCGGCGGCATTGTGCCGTTACATCAATTTGTTCGTGTAGGCAGGCATTCTTTTATTGCTGGCGGCACCAGAGTTTCAAAGGATGTGCCGCCATATATCCTGGCAGCTAACGATCCGTTGCGTTATGCCGGGTTAAACAGTGTCGGCTTGCGGCGTCGAGGATTTTCTGCCGAAACTATCGGCGCTATCAAACACGCTTATAAGCTGATTTATCTGTCCGATTTAAATGTGTCGCAGGGGGTCGGACGGGTCAAAGATGAAATGGAAATCCTGCCTGAAATTCAGCACATCATCGATTTCATCGAGGGCAGTGAACGAGGTATCATTTAATCGTGCTGCCGGGATCCTGATTCAGGATCAGGCGCGTTCCGGTCTGTTTAATATGGCGGCTGACAGTTATGCCGCATCGTGGGCGAAAAGGGTAGATGCGCCTATTTTACGATTATATACTTGGAATTGCGCGACTTTATCCTTAGGTTTTCATCAAAAAATATCAGATACTATAAGAGATAAGTGTACTGCGGCGAAGGTTCCTATAGTCAGGAGACCGACGGGTGGAAGAGCGGTGCTTCATGATAACGAGTTGACTTACTGCCTCTGTCTTCCTACTGACCATGAACTATTCAAAGCAGCGCGCGATGATCTTTTGCGACAAATCGGCGAAATATTTGTATTAGCGGCAAGTAAATGCGGACTGGATGCTGACCAGGTTCGAGTCAGCGGCAGAGAGATGCCTGTCGGTGAGCCATTGAAAAAAGGCAGCCCTTTGTGCTTCGATTCGGTTTCTCGCTGGGAAGTGCGGCTGAATGGTCGGAAATGGATCGGATCGGCACAGCGGTTCCTTCCAGGCGTTTTACTCCAGCATGGTTCGATCATTTTAGGCCGTAACAGTATTGATCTCGCTACCCTGTTCGGTTTAAAAAGGTCAGCGGAAGAAACGACAGATTGGACAGATGATCAAATTGATATTGATCTCTTGAGAGTCGAAATTCCGAAATCGTTTTCAGCTAATTGGAATATCGACTGGGAAACAAGAATTCTAGATCAGTCCCTGGCGACCGAGATTTCCGACTCAGTCGATTCATTTCAAGTGATCAACGGTGACGATGAAGTCAAATAAATATAGCGTTGAATAGAGAACTACAATCTTTCTAATCGGTGGAGGTATCATGAACCGTTTAGCCAGTATAGTAATGCTGATCGCTGCGTTCGGTCTGGTTTATACCGCGCATGCTCAGGATGAAAACAATTTCTATGATGAATTCCAGAAATATGCCGAGGATAAATTAGACGAGGTTGCCAAACCCATCGTCCAGGCGTTTAGCGCAGGTGTAAACAGCGGTATGTATTACACCGCGAAAACGCATAGCACTTTGGGATTTGATATTGGCATTCGGACTATGATGGTCTTCATCCCCGATGGTGAAAGCGCCATTCTCGATTCTGCTGATGTCAGTCTCTTTCCGGTTCCTGTCATTCAGGCATCGGTTGGTTTACTGATGGACATTGATCTGACCGTGCGTGGATTCGCCATCAAATTTGATGACGAAACCATTTCTCTGTATGGCGCCGGACTGAAGAAGAATTTGAAACCCTTCATCCCGGTTCCGCAATTCCCCAGTTTGTCTGCCGCGTTGTCTTATCACCAGTTCAAAGCGGGTGATATTTTAAAGTCATCACACTTCTCGATGTCAGTTCTGGCATCCAAGAGTTTTATCTTCGTAACGCCTTATATTGGTGTTGCGTACGATAT
>JAHJDJ010000369.1 GCA_018812585.1 bacterium | reverse complement strand
TGGTCCAAACCGGAATTCCTGAAGATTCCAACCAGCGATGGTAAAGTTCTTGCAGCGAAACTTTGGCTGCCAACTTCGGGAACCTTGCCCGCGCCGTTGATCGTCTATGTGCATGGAGCTGGTTACCATCAGAATGTGGAACAATCCACCTGGGGTTATGAGGATCGTTTTCACCGCATGCTGGCACAACGAGGGTTCGCCATTGTGGATATCGATTTTCGCGGCTCATCGGGGTATGGCAGAGAGTGGCGCACGGAGATCTTCCGGCATACCGGGGGCAAAGATCTGGACGATGCTGCGGATGCCGTTGAGTATTGTGTTAAGCAGGGATGGGCAATTGCTGGTAACGCAGGGATCTGGGGCTGGTCTTATGGCGGTTTCCTGACGAACATGGCCATGTTTAAACGCCCCGACGTTTTCAAGGTTGGATGTTCAGTTGCCGCGGTATATGACTGGAAGAACTATAACCTGGAATATACCAGTCAACGCTGGAAGGATCCTGCGGACGATGCGGAAGGGTATGCTCAATCTTCACCAATCACGTTTGCTGCCGGGCTGGAAGGCAAGTTACTGCTGGCGCATGGCATGAAAGACGATAACGTACACGTTCAGGATACCATTCAGCTTATCGACAAATTGATCAGACTGGGGAAAGATTTTGACCTGCTCCTCTACCCCAGGGAACGTCACGGATTTTCCCGCGATGAGTCTGACGTTCACGTCATGAGATCAATGATGGAATACTTCGAAGAACACTTGAAATAGGCCATTTAACATAAGGAAATAAAGATGAAAAACCGTATTTCGTTCACCTGTTTTGCCGTTTCATTGGCGCTCTCTTTTCTGCTCTTTTCAGGCTGCGGCAAATCGCAGGATGACAGCGCAAAGGATGACACACCACCTGCAACGACATCAATAGAAGCGAAGCTCTTGACAGCCTCTCCCCTGCCGGGTCACAGCGGTAAAATTCAAGATGCGATGTCGTTTAAGAAAGCGACTGTCATAGGCTTCAATTCCGGCGAGGAAAGGTTTAAAGACGACCTGCGGGGAATCCCTGAGGAAGTCCCGGAAGATACCATCTTGACATTTGTAGAGAACTCGATTCCAACAACCGCAAAACCATACATCTATCTGCTCTATGGCTGGTCTGGCTGGGGCGGTGACGACATGCGCCAGATCCGTATAGATTCCGTGCAATTGGCGGGTCACACGGTCAATCTCTTCGTGACCAAACCAACCATCGAACACGATCAGATGATGGTAGGAACAGATGACATGAGATTCATCGGTTGGACTATCGAAATCGATCGCTTCGAACCGGGTGATTATACTCTGAGATTGTTTGAGAAGAAGGAAAAGGTGAAGGTAACCGCGCAATCGTATACCCGTACGGTTGTAGACGAAGGGAAGTATGAATTGAGGAAAGAGGCAGGGTTTACGTCGGTGATTAATGAATTATAATTAGTCAGTATCCCCTACCCATTTGCGCAGACGGGCGGACATGAATTGACGAATTCCCCCCTTGAAAGTCATCTGGTGGTGCCCCCAGAAGCTCCAGAGCATCACCAGACCCACAGCAATGACCTGTGCGAGTAACCATCGCAGGCTAAGTACTTCTACAAATATTACCATTAGCCCGACTTTAATCGCCAAGCCAATTGTCGCGACAATGAAGAAGGTGCGTGCTTGGCGCAGTACAGATCGATCCTCGGAGGAAAAGTTTAAATATTTATTTAAAAGGAAATTGGTAATCATTCCACAGACATATGCTATGCCTGATGATATACCTACAAAGATACCGAGATTCTGATAAAGAAGTTTCAACACTCCAGTATCAACGACAGTGGCGAGACCTCCAATCCAAAGGTAATTAGCGAAAAGTCTTATCAGGCGCCGGCTCGGTTTCCACATAGGTAGCCTCAGGAATAGTCGTTCATCCAGCAACAGGAGTTATCATCTTCATCGAAGCGCCCGGGCTTAAGGAATCAGGAACGGATTGTAGAGACGTTCCAGATGCACGGTCGATGCAGGTCCGTGACCAGGGTGCAGAACCATATCATCTCCCAGGGGTATGATTTTTTCTCGAATGACCGCAATTTCCTGATCGAAGCTCATGCGGTCAGGGACACCGCCCACCGAACCTGCAAAAAGCAGATCACCGCAAAACACATCACACCCTAAAACGAAAGTCATTGAATCTTCTGTATGTCCCGGGGTTTCGAGGACTTTTATCTTCAGGCTGCCCAGCTCAAAGACCTCTCCATTGGAAAGTTTCATTTCTGCATCGTTATTGCTGTGATGGGCTGCCAGTTTAGCTCCATATTTTTCTTTTACCGCCGCAATACCACCTGTATGATCGTGGTGATTATGGGTGAGCAGAATCGTGTCGAGCTTCAATTCCTGTAATGCGATAAACTCGTCCAGTTGTTCGTTCCATTCACCAGGATCGATGACAGCCGCTAATCCGGTTTCGCTGCAGGCCACAATGTAGCAGTTGGTTTCGCTGACGGAAAGCAGAAAGTGTTCTAATATCATACACCAGCTCCTTCATCAAAGATGGCATCGGTGGTGTTGGCGCCTTCGAAATTGGTATCTGTAAGATCCGCTCCCAGCAACACTGCTCTTTCCAGAACGGCGCCCTGCAAATTAGCAGTGCTGAGGTTTGCAGAAGTGAGATCGGCTTCTCGCAAAACCGTGCGTTCCAGGCGAGCGCCGCTCAAATCCGCTTTTCGCAGTCGTGCACGGCCGGGTCGAGCGTAGAAGAGGTTGGCACCCGCGAACGTGGCTTCCTCCAGATCGGCGCCGACTAAGTTTGACCGGGAAAGATCGGCTTCATCGAAATTGGCAGTCGAAGCGTGGACGCCTCCCAATACGGCGAACGACAAGTCAGCAGTACTGAAATCAGCGCCCTCTAAGACGGCGAAGTCCAGTCTGGTGCGGAACAGAGAAGCCCCCACGAAACTGGCGCCTCGCAGGTCAGCCATGGCAAAATTGGCATCGGCCAATTGCGCGAAGTCCAGATTGCACTCAGCCAGGAAAGCGCCTTCGAACCGAGCGCCACTCCCTTGCAAACGCGACAGATTAGCGAACCGGAAGTCACTGCCTCGCAGTTCAGCGCCAGAAAGGTCAGCGCCGGAAAGGTCGGCATAGCTGAAACGGGCTCCAGCCAAGTTGACGCCAGACATCTTGGCGTTGATGAGGCTGATCCGTTCCAGATCGACGTGGGTGAGATTTCCACCGTTGAAATCATATCCCATCTGCACGCGCAACTCCAGATCACCGCGGTAATGGTCCTTCTCCTGCAAGTGGAACCAGCAGGTATCCACCAGCGCGAGAGCTTTGAACCGGCAGCCTTCACGGCTGCAATTTTTTATAGGTTCTGACATGGGAATGGTATCGTGAGTAAAACCTTAAATGATTGGGGTAAATGATTAAACGCCACATTAAATCCTGTCACAGGTATAAGATAATGATAAAAACGGAATCACGCAACTAAAACAAAATAATATAATTCGAAATTGTCAAATTGTCAAGGATTAGGTCTTATTTATCCGTTGCGGCAAAAATATCCCTGCGAAATCCTTGCCGTATTCCTGTGCAGAGAGACGGTAAGGTCAAAGAATAGTGGTTTTTTTTTGTGATCGCTGCTAAACTTTCGCATATTATCATCGCAGCGGGAGGGGCTTCGTTAAATAGATTGCACTAGAACATCAAAGGGCGAATACGAGTGATGGATCAAATCTACGAGATGGTTGCTCCGGTTGAAACAATGGAACTCGATGTTCTCGCCAAGCGGGTACTGGTCATTGACGACGAAGAATCCATTCGCATGCTTTTACAGGAATACCTGGAGATTGTGGGATTAGAGGTTGAAACAGCAGCGTCCGGTATGGAAGGACTGGACAAGTTTGAGATGGATGATTTTGGATTAATTATTTGTGACGTTGCTATGCCGGGAATTGACGGGTTTCAGGTTTACGAGAAGATTTATAACCAACGGCCTGAGCAGAATTTCCTGTTCATCACTGGCTATAATTTCGAAGGTTCGCAGCAGGATCTGATTGACTGTTCACTTGGTCTGTTGCGCAAACCTTTTCATTTAAACGATTTGTACAAAGTGATCGCCACATTATTCCCAGACCTGGAAGAAGTATGATGTAGATTTTTTAAGACCGGATGAAATTAGTACAGAAAACGCTCCGCTGAAGGGGCGTTTTTTGTTTCTCATTTTTGGTTATTACCTACTTTGTCAGCAGCAGTTTCTGGACGGAGGTATAATCTCCTGCCTGGATTTGCGCGAAATAGACGCCGGAAGGCAGATGACCTGCATCCCAGGTGAGGTTATGCGTGCCTGCCTCGCGGTGGGCGTCCATCAGAGTGGCGACTTCGCGGCCAGCTACATCGAATACCTTTAACGTGACATGAGCGTCTGACGGCATCTCATACCGTAGCGTCGTCGTGGGGTTAAAGGGATTGGGCACGGCGCTCATACTGAAATTATCCGGTTGATTGAAGAAGATGGTTTCGCAGATGTCGCCTTCGCTATAGTAACCCCACCCTTTGGCATAATCAACCAGACCGCACTCATTACCCTCATCATCAATTCCGGTCACGGCATACCAGACATAGTAGTTCGAACTTTGTGAATGCCATTCGACTTCAGTGTCCGTGTATGTGCAGGTTGGGTGACTGACTGTTGACAACGAATCGAAATCTTCACGGTCAGGATGGCTGGTGCTGGTATCCATCAGAGCGCGGTAGATTGTGTATTGGTCGATATCGGGTTCGGTGGAGGCTTCCCAGGTTATTTGAGCGTACCCGCCAGCACTTTCCTGAGCTTGAACATTTTGGACTGGAGAGACGGAGGGATCCGTTGCATCTTTAAAGACGTAAGTAGCAAGAACTAGTGCGCCAACTGAACCGCCATAACCAGTTCCTATCAGGCTGAGACCGCCCTTATTTCTTAGGTCTGCAAATTCCAAATCGCCTGAATCGCAGCCCAGACCAAAATCATTGACAAATGCATCTGAAAGCCAGTATTCTCCATTAGTTGTATTGAACGTTTCATCCTGATTGTTCGGAAAGATGTAAACATACCCTTGCGTACAAACCGCAAGATCGGCCCAGCCATCGTATTGCTCACCTGTTTCACGGATTTGTCCTATGGCGATCTGCTCTACTCCGCCACCCATATTGATGCTGTAATCAGGGGTGCTGCTGAATCCACCATCATAGAAAAAGACATAGGCATAGTCTTCCGTGCAGGCGGCTATATCATTGTATCCATCCCAGTTGAGATCACCGATAGCGAAATCTACAACAGCGTTAGTTGAATGAACTTCCAGTTCCGTGGCAGTAGTGCTTATTGTGCCACTGCTGTTGCTGTAAATCTTCAGGTCTCCACTGGTCGAGACGATCACATCGCAGTATTCATCAGAGTAATTATCGGTTAAATTTGCAATTTGAACTTGGTTTACAGTCGATTCAACATCTATTGTCTGTGAAGCGCTTGCACTGATCGAACCACTCGTATTACTCCAGATATACAAAGTCTCGCCATCTGAGCCTGGTGTTCCAGCCAGATCGTCGTAGTTATCGTTGCTAATCTTTCCCAGTGCGATCCAATCCACGTCGTAGTTTATAGTTTGTGGTGTACCAAATTCACCGCTGTGATCGTTCTCATAAATCTTGATGACGCCATCTGCCATAACGATGTCTTTGGGATTGCTGGTACCGCGGATGTATCCAGAACGGATTTGGTTCGGTCCGAAGGAAACAACTTCTGCAGTGCCGCCGAACTGGCAGTTATAAGTGCCTTCAAGATTCCATAAGACTTGTGATAACGAATTACCGTTGATATTTCCACCAGTAACCAAATCCAAATAGGCATCGCTATCGACTTTCTCTAACCAGCATGTGTAGCCGGAATAATTGGTAGCGTCATCTTCATACATGTCGTAGCTTTCATCGAGTGTCCATTCTGCCAACGCGACGAATGGCAGAAGAATGATGATTGAGATTACAGTGAACGTTGTTTTCTGTAACATTTTGTTCTCCTAATAGTTTGTTTTGCTGTCTCTTTATGCGTTGTGCTCCGGCTGAAGAAGAACTGATTTCCTCCTTTCTTTCGTTATTTCATTAATATACCCTTACGGGATTGCACTTCCTCGCCGGAACGTAAATAAAAAATATAAATACCGGAAGTTTCGGCTTCTGCATGCCAATCAATTTCGTAGTAACCAGGCGAAAGGTTTCCTTCCTCCCAGTGATAGACTAACCGCCCTGAAATATCGTAAACTGACATCTCCACTTCGCCAGGTTTATTGAGTGCAAAGGGGATGATTGTGGTAGAATTGAATGGGTTCGGGAAGCAAGTTTTAAGTATAAACTCTGAGGGGCTTTTGGGGTTTGGTTTTAATTCAATCCCTGTTGGCGATACTTCCCAATCCATGACCCAGCGAATAGAATCACCGACTGTGATAACGCCGAAAAAAAGATTCTGTTTCTGGTCGTTGTCAATATCATAGAACAAGGGAAACATAAACGACAAGGGACTAAAAATTCCGCTTTCCCAATAAAGTGACATTCCAGATGATTGATAGCTAAAAACGTAAACATCAGTGTCAAAATAGTCATTAACAATTGAGGCTGTCGTCGGATTTCCATTCACTAAACCGAAAGTGGTTTCATTCGGCCCAAAAAACAGGCTGGAATCCAGCCAGGAGGCATACCCGCTGGTAAACCCGGTAGATTCCCATAGAAATGCAGACCCCCCGTTGGGGTAAAGGCCGCCCGCAAAGAGCTCATTGTCCCCATCACTGTCGAAGTCAGCGATGATGGGGTTTGCACAGGAAAGCGGAATACCTGCATTCACCCAGTTCAAGGTAAAATTCCCCTGATAAACGGGATCCAACCGGTAAAAGGTGAACCACTGTGGATCATAACTGGTGACATATCCAAAATATCCACCCACGATATCTATCGCTCCATCATTATCAAAATCGTCAAGGGCAAAGCAATAATCCGGCCAGTCTTGCGAAATCCCGACAATGTTGCTGAAGATATACAAACTGTCGAATTCAGTTGTTTTGTAAGCGAATTCTTTAATGAGGTAAATCGTAGGATCTGGGTGACTGGGGGATGTACAGTTTACTGATATTTCAGGTATGGAATCATTATCCACATCTGACACTTTTGCGTCAGTAACCACCCAAGGTAGGGAAAAATTTGAATTCCACCGGTGGTAAACCCCTGGAGCTTCAAATTCCCATATATACATCTTATTATAGGAATAGATCAGTTCTTTTTGGCCGTTTTGGTCAAGATCCGTAATAAATAAATGAGAAATTTCAGGCGGATTTCCTATATCATTATCAAATGGTTCTTGCATATAAAGTTCTAATTCGTCATCTCCGACACATTTATAGATCAGAATCCAGGCGTTGTCCGCATTTTCATATTCCTTCCACCAAGTCACAAGTTCTTCGATGCCATCATTATCAAGATCTCCGATAGCCAAATCCACTACACCATAAGGAAACTCATCGCTCTCCCACTGCAGTTGGAACTCATCTTCAGAAATGGTGCGAGGCGGGAAATCCAGGGATACATTTGATTCGTTGCCATCGATAACGATGGAACCGCCGGAGTAGGGCAATACTTGTTCGGAACCATCGGTGAACACAGCCGTCAATCTGCGGTATTTGGACCATTTTGAGCCGTTCATCTTCAGAGAAGCAATCGGCTTGTCAAACTCCTTGACAAGCTGTGGCACAGTTGGATAGCCGCCAGAAATCATCAGGTAAACTTCCAGCTTGCGGCCATCGAAGCGGGCAATGTCCAGATAATTATCGGTGTTAAAGTTGTCAGCGATAGTTTTTGGTGGAGGATTACAGTAATCGACCCTGCCGTGATCCAGCAGGCCAAAACCGAAGTCGAGGGGGGTGAGGTAATTGTCTGCGATAGCCTCGGAGGGAACAATAAGGCTGAGACTTATAAACATAACGCATAAATAGACCATCAATCCGACCCGATTAAATAATTTCATTTTCAATATAACACTCCCGTATGACAAAGTCAAGCGTTTTTTTTTGCAGGAAGAAATAATTTATTTCTTGTTGGTTATACACTAGAAGTGATAATAATACCCTAATAAAAAACGCCCCGATCTCTCGAGGCGTTTTCATTCTTTAGAGGCGGGGGAAAGCTCCCCGCTACTCGATGTCTGATTCTGGACAAGCCAGAATGACATCGCTCATTGCTACTTCATGAGAATCATCTTACCGCTGGCGGAGAAGTCACCGGCGTTCAACCGATAGATGTAGACGCCTGAAGGCAGACCAGAAGCGTCGAAGGTGACGTCGTGGCTGCCAACATTACGGTAACCGTTTACCAGCGTACTGACCAAACGACCGTTGACATCATAGACCGACAGGTTGACATTGCCAGCTTCAGTCAAGGCGAAATTCAGCGTTGTCGTCGGGTTGAATGGGTTAGGATAATTCTGTGCCAGTGAGTATACATTTGCGACCGGTTCTTGAATGTCCAGGTCAGCAAATGGATTAGGCACGCCATCCGGCACGAAGGGCTGGAATCCTGGGGATGAATCGTCGCCGCTCTTGGTGAACGGGAAACCGCTTTCAGCCCAGACATCACCGGGATGACTCCCTACACGACCGAAGAACTCATAATTACCGGCGGCATAGGCGCCTGGAACCGGGAAGAACATGTTCGGTCGGTCAATCGTCCAGCCTGGCAGGAAATTGGTAAAAGCACGTTGTACTACGGTTGTAGGTGCGCCGCCCTCATATTCAACGTCAAGCCAGGCGTCGAAGTTGACGGCTGAAGCGCCCTGATTTTCGACGAAAACGTCAAAGTACAGATTACCACCACCTGCTGGTACCGGCGATCCTGAGTTATAGGTCAATTCGATGAACAGGTTCGGGGGTGCAGCCTCTCCAAATCCTGAGATCACCAACGCGAAATCAGCGTCAAGCGCCCCGGTTTCAGGGTGGCTGTCCTGAATGAGTTCAACCGCCTGAACTTCAATAGTCCATTGCCCTGACGCAGGGTTAGCGATGAACACGTTTTCGACGGTATTCTTAGTGTCAGCGTTCCCGCCCGAAAGCGACCAGACACCATCGTACAAACCGTAGTTACCCCAGTACGTGACGTTGCTGGGAGAGATGACCTTTAGCGTCAGGTCATTGATACGATGCTGCGTCTGAACCGCAGGATTACCCGGAGGATCCGCATAGACCATGGTCACTTTGAGTTCCGGTGTTCCGGCTTCGACATTCACGGTGTAGCTTGCCGTCTGGAAGGGAACCAAAACATCATCTTCGTCGACTATCAGCATATTGTTTCTGAGGTTATACAGATTCGCCACGTCGGGGAACCCCCAACCCTGGTGAACACGGGTTTTATCGTGGGTGGGTCCACTGAATGGATACTGATAAGCAGTATTGACCAAAGCTGCTTTGGCAGTTGGAGCATGTGGCCTGTTTTGGAATACTGTCCCACCGGGGACGGGGACCGTATTTCCAAAGATTTCATAATTCCACATCTCGTAGAACAGGCCAATATGACCAGCGACGATCGGTGTGCCAGAGCTGGTTCCGCTGAAATTGCCATAACCCGTAATCGAGGTTGAGTAGGTGGTATAGACTTGATCGTAGAAACCGATCAGGGTCGGCTTGATGCGGCCATCGGAGGCTGGTCCAATGCTGGCTCCGCCGTTCCACATATCGTCACTGCGAGTTTCGGTATTATAGTGGTAGACAGCTCCACCAGATACCATATTTTTGGCCCAGGCTTGTGGACGGGAATCTTCCCACCCGGAATTACTCTGGGACTGGCAGTGAGTGATGTCGGAGTCGAAGCAGTAGGCATCGGCCTCAGCGGAGATGGTGGTATAGGTAGTGGTGCGAGGGCTGCCGACACTTGACGTCTGGAAAACGGCGTTGTAAGGTGCATTCAACAACTGCATGGAATTTGTATAGCGGCCGCCGCCCGTCAAACCGACGTAGCCATAATCAGCAGCAATGCCTTGTCCGTCCGGCATCAAGCCACGCGCAGTAGCGTTTCCAGAGCCATCACCGAAACAGATGCCTGCGCAGGCGGTTCCGTGCGAGTAGTTATCGACGGTGCCATGTGCGATGATATTCGGCGTGAAGTCCTGATGATTCAGCAAGCACCCACCATCAAAAATTTCACCGCGGACACCTGTACCGGTATACCCAGCTACGGTTTCGAGGTAATTCGCACCCCCGAGAATACGCACGTTGTTCATGTCATCTTCGTACGGTCCCCAAACATCGATAAAGTTAACCTCGTTGAAGCGGGCAACCTGAAAGAGCTGATCTGGATTCAGGGTAGCTTCTACCAGGAATTTACCAGCGTCAGGATGATTGACGAATCCACCGATGCTCATGATACGATTGGCAACAATCGCCTTCTGCTCGAGGGACAACACCTGGATATTGTAACGCAGTGAAGGGTAAGCGCTCCATGCGTTATCGACATTTTCAAACAGAGATTCTTCTAAACGATACGCGGGATGATAAGCGCCGACCCAGCGAACGTATGGCAACTGGGAGACTGCCTGTTGAGTGGTTTCTTCCATCTCTACCAGGTAAGCAAACTGAGCAATATAATGACGGACAGTACCGCCGAGTTCAGTAATCCTGCTCTGGAAAGCTTCTAAAGGTTGAGTATGGAATTGAACGATGTAGAGCTCATTGGTCTCATCAGCGGTCAGAGCCGAATGAACGGCGGGCAGTTCCGCTAAAGGATCAAAGTGAGCATAAAGTAAGCCCAATTCATAAGAAGCTTGAGACGTTCTCAAAGATCTGCTTCCCTCTGCTATGCTATAAAACACAGCCATTTCGCCGTCAGGCAGTGATTCTTCCCAGAGATTTAACACGATCGATGTACCTTCGACCGGAATTGTCCTTTGGTTCAAGCTGCTTAAAGCCGGGGAAGCGGCAAGTCCGATGAAGGCAGCAGCCAGTAAAACACTAAGAAGCAGTTGCATGGTTCGATTCATTGTGTTCCTCTTTTTGTCATATTGGAAGTGATTGTACAGATCATGATTAATTTCGAGATATATGAATAACGTATTTCGAAGCAGCGACGTTGGATATCCTTGTTCCAAACGATAAGGTATAAAATAAGAAAATAAATCCCTAAATGCAACACTTAAATTTCGCCGATTACGATTTTTTTCAAAAAAAGCCGGACTCAGTAGTGAGCCCGGCAAAAATGTCACTTTTTTAGAGCTATTCTGATGCTTCTTCTGGAATTCTGTGTTCGATCTGCTTCCAGGCTTCTTTATAATCGAAGGTCATATCCTCGTGATGAGAATTATTATGACACTGCAAACAGGTCTCTTCTGTCGGCATGTTCAAACCGGCGGCGATGGCTGCATCACGATCTTTCATGACGCTCATCTTTTTATAGAGACTGCCGGGACCGTGACAGGCTTCACACTGTACTCCGGCGAAAGCATCCTTGGTTTCCGAAGCAGGATCATAACCTCCAGCGCCATGTCCGGTAGTATGACATCCCAGACACAATGAATTTTCGCCTTCTCCTTCATCCAGCACGGGCTGAAGCGCATGGGCGTGTTTTTCACCTTCCCATTGTTCGAAGATCATTCCTTTCTTTTCGCCTTTATGACACATTTTACACTTTTCTGCGCCGACATAAGCGGGGGTATCCTGCGCCATCAGAATCATGGTGAAAGCCAGTAAGATGACTACCGCAGATACCAAGAACAACCTATCTTTTTTCATGTTTGCCTCCTTGGGGCTTCATTGTATTCACCATTATATGTTAGATTTCATCTCGATGTTCCAAATGAGCATCATTTTCAACGATTTTCTGATTTTCTACGACTTCGTAATCTTTATCGTGTGGATGTTCATATCGATACCAGGCTTCAGGCATCTTACCATTCAGCCAACTGGGATTCATAGGGTAAACATGCGGGCTGAAGACTGTTGCGTACATGTGCCAGATGGCGACCGCCAGTAGAGCCAACCAAGCTTCATAATGATGCACAACCATCATAACGTCCAGGAATCCTTTGGGGAACCAGATTACAGCAATGTTGTCAAACCAAAGGAAGAAACCGGTGATAATCATCACTACACTGCCCCATACCAAGGCCCAGTATTCAGCCTTTTCTACATAACCAAAGCGACCGAACTTTGGTTTCTCATTTGATCCACCAAGATTATAACGTATCATCTGGAAGAACTGGACGAAGTCGTCCTTATTTGGCATCATGTCTTTTACAAACTTCCTGCCGCGGGGTGTGCCCATGTAGACAAAATGCCAGATTGAAGTGATAACGAAGAGCACCGCAGCGACGCGGTGGATAATACCGCGCAACGGAAATCCTCCTTCCCATCCGAACAGAATTTTCACCCACCAGGCATCGCTGAAGCGGAGTGAAAATCCTGTGATCGCCAGGACAATGAAGGTCACCATCAGGAAAGTATGCTGCCAGACTTCATTCAGATTCATACGTCGCATTTGCGGCAGACGCATCACATTTTGAATCTGGCGTCTCAGATCGATCAACCAGTGAATCACCATTGATCCGATAATGATGAAGATGGCAAGGATGTAGATATTCTGGAAGATTAACGCGGCGGGTGTTTGCGCTACACCGGGCGGCGAGTGAATGCCGGTCAGCGCCATCGCTCTCGAAATACCCGGGTGGCAATGCCCGCAGGTTCCCTGCAGGTTTGCCGGATGCACCGATGATGTTGAATCGCTGGCTTGAAGTATACGGTGAGCGCCGTGACACGAGGCGCAGTTTGCTACCGTGATGTCACCGGCTTTGCTTTTCAAACCATGATAACTGTCCACGAAACTTTTCAAACGACCGATGGGTGCGCCGTACTTCTCGTTCAGGTAGGCTGATTCATGGCAAGGCGCACAAGTCGCTTCTGCGATGCGGACGGGATGCACCGGCGATCTCGGATCGCTGGGTGAGATAATGCCATGTTCACCGTGGCAATGGGTACAAACCGGCGAATCAGTTTCTCCCCTTCGGGTCAACTTTCCATGGATTCCTTCCCAGTAATCATTCTCGATTCCTTTATGGCATTTCCCGCACGTTTTAGGAATATTGAAATGATTAATAGGCGACTCGATTTCGCCAGGCGGAAGAATTCGATGAGCTGTGCCTCCGGCAGAGTGACAATCATTACAGGTTGCCGCAAAGTAGATTCCGCCCAACGAAGCTTTGCCGTGAACACTGCTCTCGTAGATTTTTATCGGCTTTTGTACGTAAATTTCGTGTTTACGAGTGAGATCAAGATCTTCGTGACAATAAGCGCAGGTTTCGGGAAGGTTCGTGGGATGCACCATCGATTTTTTTTCTGTCGAAGGGTAAATACTGTGTTTACCGTGACAATCTGCGCAACTTGGAATGTCATCCCCATCGGGATATTCCAAGCGCCCGTGCCATTTGTAAACTGCGGCCTCTTCGTCATGACAGACACCACATGAAACCTCAGCTAGATTTTCATCATGTGGCAATTCATCGATGGCCTCATGACAATCGGCACACTCCAACCCTTCATGACTGCTGTTGTAGACAGCATCAAGATAGCTGCTATACTGTTCGCCTTTGGTGGCTTCATGGCAATCAAGACAATCATTGCTTGAATCCGTTTCGGCGCATGCAGGCACATTTATAACCTGCCAGCATAACAGAGACAGGCATATCAGGAGCAAATATTTTCTGTAAAATCGTTTCATCATTCAACTTGCGTGCTTTTAGTGGTAGCTTGTCTTCTTTCTAACTATTACGTACAAAATTGCTACTAATATCAAGGTAATAACCGAAAATATCAAGAAGCCTGTGCGGCGAGTTTTAACCTCTTCGGTAGATTGGACGCCAGCCAGATAGACCTCGTTCGCTGCTTCCATGGCTGATTCGGTTGTCGTTACGACACTATCCGGATTGAAGGCATGAATCAGTTTCCGCAGATTAATCAACGATTGACGCACATTCCTCAGTTCGAACTGTTCATCGGAGACTTCTATTCCTTTTCTGGCGGCATCTGCTATCAGAGTCTCAGCATCCTCATATTTTTTCTTCAGTTTGATAATCTCATTTTTCATCGTAGAGGCTGCTTCGTAGCCTGCCTCACCCTCACTATGGCATTGGAGGCAGATAGACGGTTGCTCGACGCCGATATTTTCGTCCGTCAATGCATGCACTGCGTGGTGCCCATGACAGAAAGCACATTCAGGGACACCCAATTCGTCGAAGCCCACTTTATGGGGACTCTGGCTGAAAAGTTCGCCTTCGGCCAAGTGACACTGGAAACAAACACGACCGATGGAACTAATCCCCGGCGGCATGGCGGCGTGGTTGCCATGACAATCATTGCAGGCCGGAGCGCCCAGATCGTTTTTCTCGAGCAAAGCGACACCGTGGACACTCCCCTGATAGTCCTGGAATTGAGAGACACTGATCTGATATTTGGCCATATAATCTGCATCAGCATGGCACTCACTGCAGGTTTGTGGGACGTTTTTTGAATAGACCATTGAACGGGGATCGCTGGGTGGTCTCATTTCATGGACGCCGTGGCAGGAGCTGCATTGAGCCGCTTTTTCATCGCCGCTGCGGTTTAGTTTGCCATGGTGACTGGTCCAGTATTTATCTACCTGGTCCGTCGCCAGGGAAGGATTGTACTGCCGCATGTAGGCAGGATCAGAGTGACATTTCCCGCAGAATTGGGGGATTTCAAGAGGATTTGGAGCTCCGACGAAACCGTTCCTGGAATCCATGGCAATTTCCTGGTCATCGGATGCAGGATCGCCGCCGTGACATCCCGCGCAGGACACTCCATCGATGTTGTGGACGTCAACCTTGAAGGACAAAGCAGCTTCATCTTCCAGTTCTAAATGACAGTCCAGGCAGCTATCTGCGAAACCTCGCACTGGTAAGATCAGCGTGGCTGCTGCCATTACGATGAAAGACGTTCGCACAATGACTTTTTTCAGAAAGGATTTCATAGTTTTAATCCATCACATATCCGACGATGGTCATAACGATAATAAACAATATAGCGACAATACCGAGGACAGGAACCAGTTTCCAGCGTTCGCCGCGACCGGCTTTGCGGTCGATGAAGGGCCACAGAAAGAGACAGAGTCCTGCAATTCCAAAGCCTGCAATCCCAACCAGTTCGCCTTCCAGGAAGAAGATATAAGCTGGCAGGAACTTTAAGGTCTGGAACATGAACATGAAATACCATTCCGGCTTGATGCCCGCCGGAGCAGGCGCAAACAGATCGGCCTTTACACCCAATTCCCAGGGGAAAAAGACCGCCAGTAGAGCCACAATGTTGAGCACTACAACCCAAAGCAGCAGATCTCTTAAGGCGAAATCAGGGAAGAAGGGCATCCGCTTTAAAGGTTTTCCTTCCAGATGTAATGGCGTACTCATTCCTTGAAATTGGATCAACGCCAGGTGTCCGGCCAGGAACACCGTGAAGATTCCGGGAAGCACCGCAACATGAAATCCGAAGAAACGTGACAGCGTACCGCCGGTCACCTCTTCCCCGCCTCGCAGGAAAATCAACAACGGCTTTCCGACAAGCGGTAAGGCGCCGGCGATATCTGTCCCGACTTTAGTGGCGAAGAACGCTAATTCGTTCCAGGGCAGCAGGTAACCGGAGAAACCAAACCCCAGAGACAGGACAAAGAGAAACATGCCGCTCACCCAGGTCAATTCGCGCGGTTTCCGGTAAGAGCGAGTAAACAGGTTTGAAAAGAGATGGATGAAAGCCGACAGCACCATCAGATTGGCAGACCAACTGTGGATGGACCGAATCAGCCAGCCGTAACTGACTTTCGTCACCAGGAACTGCACGGACTCGAACGCTGAATCTGCGCCGGGTTTGTAATACAGCAAGAGCAGTATTCCCGTCATCACCTGGATGACGAAGAGGAAAAGTGTGATGCCGCCAAAATAGTACCAGGCGAAGTGATTATGAACCGGGACGTCCTTCTTTTTCACAAAGGAAAGGACTTCATCGATTTGAAATCTGTCCCTGAGCCAATCGAGAAGGTTGTTCATGGATGCCTCCTCACGCTGTAGGTGAAACGTAGATATCGTCGCCTTTAATATTAATCTCCAGCGGCGTTAAAGGTCGGGGCGGGGGTCCTGCGATATTGAGACCGTTCAAGTCGTATTGGCCGTTATGACAGGCGCACCAGATAATCTGCATATCACTACGATACTGAACCGTACAGTCCAAGTGTGTGCAGATGGCTTCGTAGGCTTTCAGCTCACCCTCAGGTGTGCGAATGAGAATACCCGGTTTCCGTCCAAACTTAAAGATTTTACTCTGGTTGGGACTGATTTCGGATACTTTTGCCGCCAGGACACTGGAAACTCCTGCTTCAGGAAGTTCAGGTGGGATCATAAAGCGGACGACGGGATAGAGGATCATGCCCAGATAGCCTAAAATTCCGCCACCTAAAAATACCTGAAGAAATCCCCTTCTATTTTTCTTTTCTCCATCCACCATAACCACCTCTCAATTCGCGACCTAAAGTTCCGTGCTATTTCAGGATGTCGTCTGCTGACAGCTTTTGGACTCTATTTCAGGTTGATAGAAAGTCATTTACCCCTTCGGTGTATTGAGAGCTGGTTCATCCGACCAAGCGGGGAGAAATCGTGTCAATATCCAGAGGATGACCAACGGCAGCACGAGTAAAAACAGCCCCATGAAGAGCCCTTCTATACCGGATAGTTCCATTTTGTAGATTGTCAGTCCTCTGTAACTCTTGGAGAATAGCTGACCCCCTACGACCACATTCCAGCGAGTACTGAAGATTCCGGCTTGAATCAGCACGGCTGACAGGAAAAAAATCAACTTGCGCAACTCATCTGGCAGCGGCTTCAGCTTCATAATAATCAGCGATACAAGTGGTATAAGAGTCCCCAGAAGCAGTTGCACAATGATTAAGCTGACAAAGAGGCGATCCTCAATCATGTGGGCCAGAATACCGATGGATTCTTCTGATTGATATAGACGGTGGATAAAATCAAGAAACTCCAGTGAAAAGTCCACGATCAAAGCATAAAGCAGGAAATCCGCCAGTCGGTCAAGACACTTCATATCAATCGGCCTCCAGCGGTACATGGACTTGATCATATAGATGATCAAAACCAAGGCAATTCCTGAAACTATCGCGGAAAAGAGGAAGACAACTGGCATGAGAACGCTGCTCCACCAGGGATTTGCTTTAATTGATCCGAAGATAAATCCGACATAGCCATGAAGCAGAAAAGCTGAAGGGATGCCAAGCAGAGTAACAAAATAAACGGCCTTTCTATCGAGATTGAGCGCTTTTTCAGAGAGATCGGTAGACCATAAGGTCATCAGCCTGTAAGCTAATTTTTTTAATCCTCTTGAACTGTTGCCTTGTACTACCAAGGTCGCGCGATATTCAAAATATATCTCCAGCAAGAGCACGGCCATGAGGTACCAAGCATAGACAAATCCGAACATGGCCATGGCAGATTTAAAATGCGGAGTGAAGAAAATCTCAATAGATCGTTCGGGATGCCCCAGATGCGCGAGCAGCGGCAGGGGAGCAACGATCAGGAAGGCGAGTGCAGTCAACAGCGAAAGCCGATAGGTAGGTTGAAGCGCCTTCACCTTGAAGACTTTTACCAGTGACGCCAATATAAAAGCGCCCGCCACCAGACCTGTCAGATAGGGATATATCACGACCAGAAATCCCCAATGCAGTTCAACTTCATTAGGATAGATGAAACCGCTGACGCTTTTCATGACGGCGTAAAGATGTTCAATTAACTTTTCCATTATCGCACCGTACCATCTAATCTTGCGTAGAAAACCTGAGGCTCAGTGTTCAGGTCGGGTTTAAGCACTTGAATTTCGTTGAAGCGGAAGAATCGTGTTAATCTACTCGACCTTAATTTGGTGTCTCCGAAAATTCTCGCCTGCGTAGGACAGACTTCGACACAGGCTGGCAACAGACCTTTGCTTAATCTATGATAACAGAAGGTACATTTGTCTGCGGTTTTGGTTATGGGATTAAGGTATCTAGCGCCATAGGGACAGGCCTGGATGCAGTATCGACACCCGATGCAATAATCTTTGTCAACCAGCACAACGCCGTCCGGTGTGGTAAATGTAGCGCCTACGGGACATACCTGGACGCAAGGTGGATTTTTACAATGGTTACAGAGTTTCGGGACAAAGAAACTCCGGAGTATTTCGCCTTCGCTGATATCCGACTGGAAGCCTTCAGATCCACCATTGGGACTGCTGACAATCGTTTCTCCATTTACCAGCAGTGTATATTTTTCCACCCAGGTTCTAAAGAAGAAGGGTTCCTTGGGAACCTCATTTTCTTCTTTGCAGGCAACTACGCATCTGCCGCAGCCGATACAAGCTTTGACATTGATTCCCATGCCGTATTGGTGAGTGAGGGCTTCCTCATCCACTCTGCTCAGTTTCGAGGCACGTAATTTCTCTATGGGGGCGAGGAAGGGTGCAGCACTTGCGGTAATTCCCAACTTCAGACATGTCTCCAAGAACTTTCTTCTGTCACCCCTCTGTTTACAGTCACTCATTTATTTAGCCTCCGGGAAATGTGGATAGTGACATTCCCAACAAAGATAATTTTCACCGTGTGTTTCTGCATCTATTTTAGGGATGAATCTATCTCCTGCGGAACCTTGAGCATGACACCTTGTACAATCCGCTCTATTCGCCGGTTTACTTGCTGTAATAATCCGTGGATTGGCGCTGTGTTCATCAGTGGTAGTATGGCAATCCGAGCAGGCTAAGGGGGCGTGCGGGGACAACGCCTTCGTCCGATAGATATTGCCATGACAAGCACTGCACCCATTTAGAGCTTCCGGCGGTTCAGGTGCGTGTGGATCGTGACAGGCGATGCAGGGTTTTACCGGATTGTGCATCACGGGATCAATCTGCGGAAAACCTGAGGGTTTTGCGGCATTATAAACATGGCAAAGCAGGCAATGTTCTCTCGCTCGAGGCACATGTGGAGTCGTATCCCCGCCACTATCAATATGGTCCCAGCTGGGGCCATGACAAGATTCGCAGTTGATATGGCGGTGATAGGAATCCTCTTTCGCCTCGACAATATCATCATGACATTCGGCGCACACCAGATGTCCAGCATAATGAATTGTCTGGGATGCTACTGAATCGATTGCAACGGCTCTGTAATGTCCCAATTCACCGAAAGTGGGCGGGATGAAATAGCCGCGTATGCTGACAAAAACGACTACAATAAGCACCATCACAACCAGTAGTCTTATGACTTGATCAGGGAGTGGAATTAATTTTTGCCTGTGT
>JAHJDJ010000368.1 GCA_018812585.1 bacterium | reverse complement strand
TATTTTTTCACTATTTTTTTGTTGTGCGGGACAGGTTTTGCAGGTGACTTCAGGTTCCAACACCGCGAACTTCAATCCCAATCCGTGAAAATCTGTGAATATCAGCGGGAATCCGTGGTCCAAACAACATCTCACTTCACCACCACCACCTTTTTCGCCCCGTAGGTCGGGGGTGCTTCCCCCGACACTATTATCCTCACCCAATACACCCCCGACGCAACTCCTGACGCGTCCCAATGAACCGTCTGCGCGCCAGGCATACGGTAACCATCGACCAGCGTTACCACCTTCTGCCCCAACAGATTATAAACCGACAGATCGACGCGCTGAGGGGAAGGCAGGGTGAAGGTGATCAGGGTGGTGGCGTTGAAGGGATTGGGGAAAACGCTGTAGAGAATTACGTCTTTGGGTAAAAAATCCGGATTGAAGGGATCAACAGCTAATGCTTCACTACAATTCAGAATTAATACCTGGAAGGCGTCAGCTACTACTGCATAATTACCATAGGCAGCGACTCCTTCAGTACACCCTGGAGTTTCAAAATATCCCACTTCATAAACGTTTGCTGGATCTTCTACGTTCAAACAACGTAAACCATGATTCTCAAGCGCCACATAAATAAATGAACTATACGAGATAATCTCTTGACAATTCGTCATAATTATACCATTGGTATACTCAGATAGAACAACGGGTGAATCCGGATTTGATACGTCAATAGCATACAGAGAACCTGTATTCCCCGCGATATACACAACGTCTCCATCTAAGGTGAGACTGGTGTTCTCACCCGCTCCTATGAGAGTAACTCCACGTAAATAGGGTGCTTGTGGATCGGAAACATCGATCACTCTAAGTCCCCCGTAGCCGTCGGCTACATACAGGAAATTGTCAGCATATACCAAATCATTTGCAAAGTCCGAAGTGTAAACGCTACCAAGCTCGGTTGGACTCGACGGATCGGAAACATCAGCCACACAAACTCCTTCAAATCCATCCGCAATATAAAGAAGTGACCCATTGTGAGTAACAGCCTGAGCGCTGCCAGGCGTATCAAACCACCCGATGACTTCAGGATCAAAAGGATTATCACAGTCGGTGATAATGATGCCGCCATCCTGATTCGCAATAAATAAATAGCTATTTTGGTCGAGATTACACGCATAGTTTGCAATAGCACTTGAAGATAGCAGCATCGGTGAAGATGGCTGGTTAACATCGATTAAGTGCAAACCATACCAGAATTCGGAAACTGCAGCTACTTCGCCGGAAACAGAAATGCCGCTAAATATTCCCGCTCTTGGTGAAAATCGTCCAGCTTCATAAATATTCTGTGGATCTTCGGTAGATTGTACGGAAATATACATCTCAATACCGTTGATGCCATATAACTGATCTGAAACGGCAGTGAATTTATCGATATGATCAGAAATATATAATGTATCGACAACGGTCAGATTCAGGGGATCTGTCGCATCGAGGATTGTTAATAATCCGTTATCGCATAACAGGTAGAGGTAATCATTGTCCGATGTAATGGCAAAGGGTGGTTCGGCAGGATCAAAGGTATTGATTTCAAAAGGAACTTCAGGATTAGAAATATTGAGAATACGCAATCCCGAATAGCCACAAACAACATAAGCAAGATCACCATCGATGAGACAGTCTATGGCGTGAGTTGGTGAAATCCAGAACCCTGCTTCAACGGGATTCTGAGGAGTGCTGGCATCTATTATCCTTAATCCTGATAGTCCTGCGCAGGCATATACCATCGACCCAGCAGCACACATACTAGCAATAGGATCAGGTAAGTTGCAGGAACCTACAATAAACAGGTTTTCAGGTTCGTTAGCATCAAAGACCTGAAGCTCTGCTTCTGAATCGCTTGAAGCGACATAGATGCAATTTTCAGAATAAGAAATCTGGTAGGGAATCCAATCAGCATCAAAATAACCTGCTACCTCTGGATTCATAGGATCGCTTATATCAACTGTCCAGATTTCAGTCCCTAAATTTCCTGAAGTGACGAAGGCAACCTCACCGCTCACATCAAGGTACGATGCATTCCAGATGGCATTTTCGAAACCATGAATAGTGATGCTATCTGGATTGGAAACGTCGAGAATTTGTAAACCAGATTTCCCGGTGGTCACATACGCGTAATCACACTGGACTTCAATCCCACCCAGAAAATCGAAATTATTGAATATCTCGCCCTCCAGCGAGATGTTCCAACCCTGTCCGAACGCACCTCCAGTAGAAAAGGTGATCAGACATAGCAGGAGGAAGCACTTAAATCGAATGCCATTCATATAAATTCTTAAAATAAACCAATGAGTAAATTTAGAATTATTTCAGAATCGTAATCCGTTCGGTGTACGATCTTTTGTCTGTATCAAGCTTTATCATATACACCCCCGACGCCACATTCGTCCCATCCCAATAGACCGACTGAACACCCGGCATGCGGTAGCCATCAACCAACGTGGCGACCTGCTGCCCGAGTAGATTATAGATTGATAGATCGACGTGCTGTGGGGACGGCAGGGTGAAGGTGATCTGGGTTAAAGGATTGGCGGGATTGGGCGACGCCGACAGGACAGGCAGCGGCACTTGCCCATTCGGATCGGGCGTAACCGGCACGATGTTATCGATGGCGATCACCATCGATGCGGTCGATTCAAGCAGCGCGCAGTCCCGCACGATGACTTCCAGCAGGTAGTAGCCGTTGGGCAGTTCCCGCGTGTCGAAGACCTCGCTGCTGTCCGTTTCAGTGATGGCCGAATCGCCGTCGGAATTGGTCAGTACAAAGTAGAAATCGCGGTTGCTGTTGTTGTTGGTCGAATAGCAGACCGCGTCGCGGGAGTAGATAGTGTTCAACACCAGGGTGTAATAATACAGGTCGAAGTAGGTGTCCAGCGGGGAATCCAGAGCGAAGCTGTAGCGTTCGTAAACCACAGAATCGGGATTTTGCTGTGCGTAGAGCCGGAATTTCAAATCGTAGGGCACGATGCGGGAATCGAACGCAATCGCATGAGCGTAATCGACGACCTTGGAAATAATGTCGATTTCGCCATCCAGTTGCAGGGGATCAAGGTACTGACCCGCAGGCGTTCTAAAGGCGAAAAGATCGTTGCCGATGCTATTTTCGAAGATAGGATTGAAACTGTCGGTCATGTTGGTGATATCGACCAGCGGATTATCGACCGCCCACCAGACGCCGTTCCATTGTCCCGGCACCTCGGGAGTGATGCGCACGAAATGGCAGTGCGGCGAAAATCCCCAAGCGGGAAAAAGCGTTCCGATCAGGTCTCCGGCATAAACGGTATCGCCGATCTGATGTACGAAAGAGGATTGATTGAGATGAGCGTACAAGTAGCCTTCACCCGTTACATCGAGACGTTCGATGGCGATACGCCAGTATTGATCATCGCCTGTGGTTAGAATGGCGCGCACGATACCGTCTGCAACGGCATACACATCCGTATAGGCGGGTGCAAAGAGATCTATCCCTGGATGCAGATAGGGATGCGTCCATTCCTGTAGTTGCGCGTAACCGTTTTTAACAATCGATGGAAAACTAGCCTCGTGATAGTAAATGGGAGAACGGATCGCTTCGTGCGTATCGCTGCCGTTTGCAGGTTTATCGAGGGGTGTAACTGCTGGAACCTCGATAGCTGTAACTTTCCCATGATCGTCTATCTCGAAGTACCCACCGCCGGAAGTTCGTTTCACAGTCCCCATCCGCGTATCGATGATGACAACATCTGAACCATCGAAAAAAGCCAGATAACGCCCCTTGTCCGATTGCTTCAGATTGATGATGTGATTGAACTGCCAATCGGCACGCGGCCTATCAGAACGATTATACAGATAGACGTCAACCGGCTGATAGCCAACATGGAAGCCGAATTCAAGACGTCCGGAAGGCGTTTCGAAGACAGAAAAGCCAGCATTGACCGGAGTCAACGCTGGCTCTGAAACAGAACTGACATTGTTGTTGGTACTTCCCCATGTTCCCCCTGCCATGATCGAAACGATCAGGATAATCGGGAATAGTCGTTTCCCGACAGTCATAATGGTCTCCTTGTTACTTTATCTCTGCAACAGTTCCTTTACTTTTTTAAAGACCGCGTCGGAAGTGATTCCGAACTCTTCATAGAGTACCGGACTGGGAGCGCTGGCGCCGAACGTGGTCAAACCAACCACTTTGCCCTCGAGACCGACATACTTTTCCCACCCCTGCGACAGACCTGCTTCGACTGCCACGCGGTTTTTTATTCTGGGTGGCAGCACTTTTTCCCGGTATTCCTGCGGCTGAGCGTCGAAAATTTCCCAACTGGGCATGGAGACCACGCGCACTTTCCAGCCTTCACAGGCGAGTCGCTCTGAGGCATCCAGCGCTAATGAGACCTCAGAGCCGGTGCCGATGATGATGGCGTCAGCGTCAGGATCGTTTTCCCAGAGGATGTAGGCCCCCATGCTTGTAGATTGAGCCGGTGTGCAGATGGAACGATTAGCCTGCGTCACCTTTTGTCGTGTCAGCGAAATCACCGTAGGACCGTCAATGTTCTGCAGCGCATATTTCCAGGCTTCCACGGTTTCCGCCGAATCAGCCGGCCGGAAAACGGTCAGATTGGGCACTCCGCGCAGGTTCATCAATTGCTCGATGGGCTGGTGGGTGGGACCGTCTTCCCCCAGACCGATGCTGTCGTGCGTAAAGACGTAGATGACGCGCAGCCCCATCAGCGCTGCCAACCGCATTGCCGGACGCATATAATCGCTGAAAATGAGGAATGATCCAGTGTAGGGGATGATGCCTCCATGCAGAGCCATGCCATTTGAAATTGATCCCATGGCATGTTCTCTGACTCCGTAGTGGATGTTGTGTCCACCGGGATTTTCAGGGCTCAGGTCAGCCTTATCTTTGATGACGGTTTTGTTGCTGGGACCCAGGTCAGCAGAACCTCCCACTAGTGGGCAGCCATTTTTCGCCAGGACGTTTAAAACTGCTCCGGACGCGCTGCGGGTCGCCGCATCTTCGGGCGCGGCGAAGAGATAATCCAGTTCCCTATCCCACCCTTCAGGCAGTTCGCCCTTCATCTGGGCTAAAAAATGATCAGCCAAGTCTGGATGAGCGGATTTGTAAGCGTCAAACCTAACGTTCCAGTCCTCTTCTGCTTTAATTCCCCGCTCTAAAACCGTCTTAGTATAATCGTACACTCCATCCGGAATATGGAAGGGAGATTCGAGGGGCCATCCCAGAGTTGCTTTGGTGGCGAGAGCATTCTTTTGGCCTAAAGGTTCACCGTGTGGTTTGGGACTGTTTTGTACCGGGCTGCCGTAGCCGATGATGGTCTTGCAATGAATCAGAGTCGGTTGTGTCTCGCTGGATTGGGCCTTCTTAACCGCTTTTTCAATCGCTATCGGATCGAATCCATCGACTGGGCCGATGACCTGCCAACCACTGCTTTCGAAGCGCTTCTTGATATCATCGCTGAAGGTCAGACTCAGGTCGCCTTCGATGGTGATGTTATTGTCATCGTAAAGAACGATCAGTTTGCCCAATTGCTGATGTCCGGCGAAACTGGCGGCTTCATAAGCGACGCCTTCCATAATGTCACCGTCTGAAACCAGGGCATACGTATAGTGGTCGACAATGGGATGATCGGATTGGCTGAAGTTCGCTGCTATCCAGCGTTCAGCCAGAGCCATCCCGACGGCGTTAGCAAATCCCTGCCCCAGCGGCCCTGTGGTCGTTTCGACGCCTGGAGCCCCTCCGAATTCGGGATGCCCTGCTGTTTTTGCTTCCCATTGACGGAAATTCTTAATATCATCAAGACTTAGATCGTAACCATTGAGATGCAGCAGACCGTACAGCAGCATCGAGGCATGCCCGCACGATAAGACGAAGCGATCACGATCGGCCCAGTGCGGATTTGCCGGATTATGCTTCAGAAAGCGATCCCACAGGGTAAATGCAAGGGTTGCCGCGCCCAGCGGCGTCCCGGGATGACCGGATTTAGCTTTTTCGACAGCATCAACCGCTAAAAATCGCAGCGTATTAATGCATCTTTGCTCCAAATCAGTAAGATTTTTATCCATTATTGTCTATTCTCAAGGTCTTATTTTCATTTGTTAATAAAATGCTATAATTTTGATGGAATAGCAACTGAAAAGTCGTTGAACTAACTTGCCGTGATCTTCAGCCGACACACGATTCTGGCAAATCTTCCCAATTTGCATTGCATCTGACTGTGTGAGCTTTTATATTATAATCCCTGCATTTAGATCCAACAGAAATAGAGAACTATGGGACTTTCACTGTGCGGTATCAGTTATAAAACTGCCTCCGTTGAAGATCGGGAACGCTTCCAGTTGAGGCGAGCTGAATTGATGGAAGCCACGGAACAATATAAAGAGCTATCAGGCGCTGCGGAAGCCGTTGTGGTATCGACCTGCAACCGCGTTGAGTTTTACCAATATACACCTGATAAAAGTGAGCCCTTGACACGCGTTATCGAATTTTACAAGCAACGCGGTATCAACGGCGCTGATACTCTGAAGGAACTGGGGTATGTCCGCCAGAAAACCACCGTGGCGCGGCACCTGTTCCGGGTCGCATCGGGGATGGAATCGATGGTTTTGGGCGAAGATCAGGTGTTTCACCAGTTGAAGGAGGCTTACAGCTCCGCCTGTGCAGTGGGAGGCCCCGGAAAGATTCTACATAAAATTTTCCATCAGGCTTTTCAGGCGGGGAAGCAGGTACGCGCCGAAACTCAGATAGGCAAAGGGCCGCGCAGCGTTCCGGGCGCTGCTCTGGATCTGTTGAAAGAGCGCTTCGGCGATAAACGTCCCACTGCTGCACTGGTTATAGGCGTGAATGAACTGACTAACATCCTGCTGGATGGTCTGATGCGCTGGGAGATTCCGGTTTATGTCGCCAACCGGACCCTTGCAAAGGCGGAAAAGCTGGTTTCGGCTTATAAAGCGAAAGCTATCTCTTTGGAAGAGCTTTGCACAATCATACCCGATGTCGGCATGATAATCAGCGCTACTTCTTCTTCACAGCCGGTTTTAAAGGCAGATCATTTCCTGCCGCGGCAAGGCCCGCTCTACGTCGTCGATCTGGCGGTGCCGCGGGACGTATCGCCTGAAGTTGGAGAGGTTGAAGGTGTGCGGCTGATCGGATTGCAGGACATCCAGAAATACCTGGATCACGCAGAATATTTACGCGCAGAGGATCTGCCCAAAGCCGACGTTATCATTGAAGAGAAAGTATCGGAGTATTCCACCTGGCGGGCGAAACTGCGCCAGCAGTCGAAGATTCTGAAGATGCACCGGGATCTGAACCGATTGCGAAAGGAAGAGTTAGAACGTTTCAAGGCGGGCTTTCACATCAGCGAGTACCGGGCGCTGGATTCTTTTTCACAGGCGCTGGTGAAGAATTTCATGCGTCTGCTGCCCGAGGTGCTGGATGATGAAGATGAACCGAAGAAATCTTAGATGAAATACTGGGCGATATAATTGATCGAAATGTAAAGCAAGGCTGCCGCTATAATCCCCTTGATGACCACCGCCGGAAAGTGCTTCTGCAATCTGGCGCCGACATAAATACCTGCCGCCCCACCCACACCGAACATCGACCCTAACAGCCAGTCCGGTGTTACAGCTAATCCTGTTTCAGCGTACATCGGTGCAATTAATGTGTAGAAAATCACTCCGGCAACCGAACTGAAGAGAGTCGAGAAAAGGGATGCCCCAGCAATACTATGCACCTGAAAACGAAACACGGCTATCAGAAACGGCGCGATGATGGCGCCTCCGCCGATGCCGTAAACTCCACCAATTATCCCCACGATAAAGCTCAGCAGAAACACAGCCCAAGTGGGCGCACGATACGTTTCATTTTGATAGGAATAGCGAATCTCTTTGAAGTTCAACACGGCATCCTTAACTTCAAAGCTGGTGGGCGCGGGTCCCGCGTTTTTCTTCTGCTTGCGAATCACATCCCAAGCTAAACGGCTGCCGATATACACCAGCACACAACCGACGAAAAACTTGAACGAACGCGGATCGGGCAGATAGTTGATCCGGAGGATCGCTCCGATAAAGATTCCCGGCAATGTCCCTATCAGCAGAGCCCAGGCCAGCGGCCAGACCATGCGCTTCTCTTTCCAGTAGCGTATCACACCGCTGGGAATGGCGATGATATTGAAGATCAGATTGGTGGGGCTGACGGCCGGGCCGGAAAACCCCAGAAAACTGACTTGGAAAGGTAACAGGAGAAAAGCGCCGGATATTCCTCCAGGAGCCATAAACATGGAGACCAGAAAGGCTACCACGGCCGGAAGCCAAAGAGGTGTTTCTACACCGCTGACAGGGAAATGAAAAGTGTTCATAGTAAGAAGAAGTGGGATAAGACTGTTCTGATACGCCCCTGACTAGGGCGTCATGGATACTCCATGACGCCTATCTTCCTGTCACGGATGTGTCCGTGACAGCCCAGTATAGATAGAAATAGCCGAGCGTTAGGAGGCGCTCGGCTTGTCATTTTCTGTTACTTGAGCCCGCCCAGAGCTGAAGGCCGAATGGTCATGGTTTTCTCCGCGAACAGTGCGAATTTCAGCCAGCGGAAACCGAAGCGAAGCAGTTCTTCGTCGTCCTCTTTCAGTTTCTCAAGCAGGTCGGCTTCCAATTCAAGGCGTGTCAGGAAACTACTGTTCAGGATGAATTCACGAAACTTATCCAGGTTATAGCAGGCCATGTGGAACATTTCCATGCGGGGAACGTCCAACTGCTTGCCACGTGCGAAATAATCGTGCAGAGTCAGCTCTTTATAGAGTTCGCCGAATTCATCATACTTGTCCAATCCCTGATCGATGCGCCACTCTGCAACGCTCATTTCATTACCCTCGCCATGCCCCTTACAATGATCCTCATTCAGCAGGAAGAAGAATGCCGATTCGACCTCTTCATCGTTTTCCTTAGGGGAAGCCATACCGATGGGATAGTAACGGCAAGCCCAGGGGCGATCGTCGTACACAGCACAGCCGTCCGGCGAAACAAAATGACAGGTATGCTTATCATCGTCCTGCATTTTCAGCAGGATGACCGGGTAATTCTGATTTTTATCGAACGGTGTGATGGTATATTTGTCGAGGAATTCTTCCGATTGGATGCCCAGTGCGTTTTTCATGCGCAGGATGTCATAGGGCGTCAGGAAGATATTGACGTCGCCGCAGCATTCATTGTAGCAGGAAATTCCCGGCTTACAGGCGAATTTGAAGGTATCGTCTTTGGACAGGCGGGGATATTCACGTAGCACTTTCTCTTTAAATCTTTGCAATTCATCGGACATTATGACTCTCCCCCTTCTTCTACGATGAGGTTGCGAACAGCGTTGTCCGACCAGACCGGCAGCGGCCCGTGAGCGCCGGTTTCGGAATCGAGACGATACCGGTAGGATGCTTTGACCTGAAATTTATTCATCATGTGATCCCAGCCGTTTTTGTAATAGGAACACTCATCATTGAAGCAGACATACTGGATGGTGGTTCCCCACGACGCTTCCGGCGGCGGCAGCCATTTCAGCAGTCTTGCCTGACAATGCGGGCAGGTTGGTTTTTCTTGTTTTTTCATAGTTTATCAATTTACGATTTTTACGGTGTGATTTCAAGATGATTTTGAAGTTTGAGTTTAAGGGAATCCGATTTCGTTCAAATAGAAGACTTATAGATTGTGTCAGTGTTACTTCTTCTCACACAATAATGCATACTCTTCCGGTCTTCTATCATCAAATAGATGATTCAGAGGCGTCATCATTTTATCGCGAGCAAGCGTGACGTCCAGGTCTACGATACCGGCCTCTTCCTCACTTTGCGAGGCCTGATGGATGACGTCACCTTTGGGGTCAGCGATAACTGACATTCCGGTGAAGGTCTTATCACCCTCGGCGCCGACGCGATTCGCGGTGATGACGTAAATGCGGTTCATCATGGCGTGGACTGGTATCGCTTTCTGGCATAAGCCAGGGAGTACCAGATTCGATGGATGACAGATCAGATCTGCGCCCTTCATAGCCATAATGCGCCATACTTCCGGGTGAATCCAGTCAAAGCAGATCAACATTCCCAGCTTGCAGAATCCCAAATCGAAGATTGGCAAACCGAGATTTCCGGATTGGTAGAAATCCGGTTCGTTCCAGAACAGGTGCATCTTGCGGTACTTGCCGATGATTCCATCCGAACTGACCAGGATAGATGAGTTGTATAAACTATCCCCATCGCGTTCATTGATTCCTGCAACCAGGTGGAATCCGTACTGCCGGCACTTTGAAAGGAGAAACTCGCTGAAAGGTCCCTTGCCGACCTCCTCAGACGACTCCCGTGCCTGTTCTTTCGATGTGAAGTTATAACCGGAATTTGCCAGCTCAGGCAAAACGACAACATCCGCGCCAGCGCACTGACCAATCAGGCTGTCAATCTTCTCCATCGATGCCTGTGGATCGCCTAAGACTGGTGCGAACTGTAGATGAGCTATTTTCATAAATTACTTCTTTTAATACCCTGAATAAAAACCCCCGGACGGCATTCGCCGCCCGGAGGTGTTTTTTCTACCATAGAATCGGGTAGGGAAATTAGATGGATTCGTGAATGTACTTCACGGGGCGTTTCTTCATTTCCCATTCGCCGTTCTTCCAGGTGCAGTTAGCAAATGCCAGCCAATCCGCATTCATTCCCGGAGTATCGGTACGGAAGTAGTATCCGGGCCAACGGGTCTCTTCGCGGAAGAGGATGGTGCGCATGTGAGCTTCTGCCTGCCACATACGATGGGTATTTTCCCAACAGCGCATGAGTTCGTGCAGATCTTCAGCCGCCAGCTTCTCAGCATCTTCACGCAGGAAGTCCATGAGGAACATACCGCGTTCGATTAATGGCTTGGAAGTTTTGAACTGACTGGATACACCGCCTGCGTACTCGTCCATGATCTTCTGCAGACGGAACATGAACATCTTGGGACGGATATATTCGGGGTGAATATTGTTGTCTGAGCTGTAACCCTTATTCTTCTCGAAGAGGTCCAGCGGAGCAAGAATCCTGGTTTTCAATTCTTCGACAACCGCGTAATCAACTTTGGGTTCTGCTGGGTTGTCTACACAGTAAGCGATAGCTGCCTTGGCAGCGATACGACCTTCGGCGTGTGAGCCGGAGGAGAACTTATGTGAAGAAGCGCCGGAGGCATCACCAGCGGCGAAGATTCCGGGAACAGTGCACATGTTGGCATAACCCCAGAAGTATTCGTCTTTGGTTTCCGCTGTCTGGAGATCTTCAGGACCGCTGACCCAGGCGCCGGAAGCGCCGGAGTGTGAACCGATGAAGTAAGGTTCAGCGGCTGCGATTTCAGATTTGGATTCTTCAGGAGCAACGTTCATACCAGCCCACAGGATAGCCTGGGAGATGGTCATATCCAGGAAGTCTTCCCATGCTTCAGATTCCAGTTCCTTCATCTTCTTTTTAAAGGCCTTGGGATCATCTTTGAATTCGTTGGCAATGTTCTGGATAGCTTCTTCGGTACGCATATAGATGGGACCCTTGCCATCCATAACGTCCAGCAGCATCAACCAGTTACGCAGGTTGGCAGGCACCGGTTTCACCTTACCGTAAGGCGCCCAATTCTCAAGCTCACCCGCGCGGGTCTGCATATAGTTTTCATCCAGGCCGTTGGTGGCGCGGGATTTAAACAGCAGGAACCAGGCGCCGACAGGACCGTAAGCGTCCTTGAAACGAACCGGGATGAAGCGAACTTCCTGACAGGTCATTTCACAGCCGGCTTTCAGGGTGAAGTAAGCGCTGGAGCCGGAGTTCCAGGGCGGATACCATGCACGGCCAAGACCTTCACCAGAGGAACGCGGCTTAAAGACGTGAACTGCGCCGCCCATGGCGACCATGACTGCCTTTGCTTTGAAAACGTAGAAGATGTTTTCACGAACTGAGAAACCGACAGCGCCGACGCATTTGTCGCCGTTCATCAGAGGATCGACGATGAAAACGCGTTCATAGATGTTGTCTGTTCCCAGGGCGTTCTTGGCTGCTTCAGCAACGATGACTTTGTATGATTCACCGTTGATCATGAGCTGCCAACGACCTTCGTGGACGTATTTACCTTCGTCATCTGTCCAGATGGGAAGTCCCCATTTTTCGAACAGATGAACTGAACCGTCAACGTGGCGGGCGATGTTAGCAACGACATCTTCACGCGTAATACCCATCAGGTCGTTACGGACGTAATTCAAATAATCTTTCAGGGTGTTTTCGCCATCTTTCAAACCGACATACTGGTTTATAGCGGAAAGACCCATAGCGACTGCGCCGGAACGATCCATAGCAGCCTTATCAACTAAAGTGACTTTTAAGCCGTTTTTCTTGGCCCAATAAGCCGCCTCAACTGCCGCACCACAAGCTGCCATTCCGCCGCCGATGATTAGAAGGTCAGTTGAGACTTCTTTTGTTTGGAAATCTGCCACTGCAATTCTCCTTTTAGGTTAATTCTTAATTATTTCAACGACGGAATTGAATTCATTCCTGTGGAAGCTGGCTCGGTGAACAGCACGGAGTCTTTCAGGTTTTCTGTGCCGGTAGCAAAGCCGCCATCGGGAACAGCAGAACCTTCTTCATTAGTACGGATCGGGAACTTAAAGCGCTTTAATGTCCCATTGCGGAACTTGACAGTCCACATGATGGAGTCAGTACCGCGCATCGGGGAAACACTTGCGCCCAGGGGCACAAAGTCAGCATAACCACGAACCTCTACTGCATCGACCGGGCAAATCTTGACGCAGTTATAGCATTCCCAGCACATTTCGGGTTCATTGTTATACGCCTTCATGAGGTCTTTGTTCAAGACCATCAAGTCGTTGGGGCAAATGTGCTGGCATGCTGTCTTATCCAGCGCCTTGCACCCATCGCACTTTTCGACGATGACGAAACTAGGCATTCTAATCCTCCTGTACAGGTTGTTACTGGCATCCGGTTGGGCCCAACCGGATGACCACTATTTATTCTATTTTTTATTCGTTCAGGCTATTTATTTTTTACCTTCGCCGGTGGCGTAGCCGTGGACTTTGACTTCCACTTTCTCATCCAAGCCTGCATAGTACTCTACCAGATGCTTCAGAACTTCCGGACGACTGAATTCCGCAGGAATCTCATCTATCTTGTTCTCTGAAAGCAGATTGCGCAGCATGGTGCCAGACAGGAACAGGCGGTCGCCCTTGGTGGTGTGCGGACAGGTCTTCATGGAAGCCATGCCGTTGCACTTGTAGCACCAGAACGTCCAATCGATGGGCAGGGGCTTCAATTCCAAGGCGCCATCCCACAACTTATAGAAGATTTCCTGGGCATCGAAGGGACCGTAGTATTCGCCTACGCCAGCGTGATCACGACCCACGATCAAGTGTGTACAGCCGAAGTTCTGGCGGAAGACTGCGTGCAGCAGAGCTTCACGCGGACCGGCATAACGCATGTCCAAGGGATAACCACCCTGAATGACGCGATCAGCGATGAAGTAGTTATTGACCAACGTCTCGATGCACTTTACACGGACGTCAGCAGGGATGTCACCTGGTTTCAATTCACCGATTAACTGATGGATATACAGACCGTCGCCAACTTCCAGGGCGATTTTTGCCAGGTATTCATGGCTGCGGTGCATGGGGTTACGAAGCTGCAAAGCGGCGATGTTCTTCCAGCCCTTTTCGGCGAACATTTTACGGCTCTCAACGGGACGCTGATAGAGACCCTTGAACTGGGTCGGGAAGATGCTTTCAGAAAGAACCTTGACGGGACCGCCCAGGTTGACTGCTTTCTGATCCATGACCATCTTCACACCGGGGTGCTCACCTTCGGTAGTAGTGAAGACGAGCTGGCATTCGAATTCCTTATTGATGACGTACTTTTCGGTGACGGTCATCGTACCCATAACGTCGTTATCCTCGGCATTGATTAGGGCAACGTCAGAACCGATAGCGATACCATCTGCGACGGCCTTATCAGCAGACAGTGTAATCGGAATGGGCCAGAAAGTGCCATCAGTCATCTTCATATCCTGGCAGACGCCTTTCCAGTCAGCTTCACCCATGAAGCCGCCCAGAGGCGTGAATCCGCCAATTCCCAACATGATAAGATCGCCAACCTCACGAGAGGTAAGCATCACTTTTGGGAGAGATTCGGCACGTTTCAGTTCTGCCTCGCGAGCAGCGCCTTCGAGGAGTAAAATATTCAGTTCATCCGCGCCGTGCGGCTTAATCAGATTTGAAGCCATCGCTTAGTCCTTCTTTTTAGGTTATTTAACGCACTAATATCTTGATATTATATTCACAAGCCTAATATAAACAGACTCTAAGAATCATTAAAATCAAGGGGTTACAGTAGGGAATGCCAATATAACATCCCTATTTGTTAAAGTCAAGACAAACTCGTGGGAAATTTTATCTAAAAAACGTCAAGTTCAACGGTAGTGACCCTACAGTCTGGAAGGGTGGCCAACCAGGCTGTAAGCACTTAATTATACTGCGATTCCGCAGTATTTTAAGGTGACTTTCGGTCGGTTTTCTGGTTGTATAATATGCAACAACCCAAAAGTTCTTTAAAAGCCCTTATAAGGATTCGGTCCGACCGTATCGATGTCATCAATGAAGTCATCTAATACTTGCGGAATCTTGGCCCATTCACTTAAAGAAAGCTCGTGAATCTGGACACGTTCTTCTTCTAAGACCAATTGCTTCAGCTTCTCCCGAACGTTCTCCATACGAGTATTAGCCAGTTCACTGCCCTTGATGAAGTGACACTGGTAATCATCGCCATGTTTACAGCCGATCAGGATCACACCGTCATAACCGTTAGACAGAGCGTCGGCGATCCAGACGACGTTCATGGATCCGAGACAGCGTACTGGAATGATGCGCACGAACGGATTGATCTTCATGCGATGAGCTGCCGCAATATCCAGTGAAGGCAGGGCGTCGTTTTCGCACATGAAAGCCAGCACGCGCGGTTTTTCGTCCTCTTCTTCGGGGATTTCCAGTGATTTCAGCATTTCTCCGATGATGTGCACGGAATAGTCCTTGAAACTGACGATCCGTTCCGGGCAGGCGCCCATACAGATACCGCAGCGGCGGCAGCGGTTGGGATGCGTTTCGGGAGTGCCCTTTTCATCCTCATCAAGCGTGCCGAAGGGACACTCTTCCGTACACCGCTTACACTGAGTACAGCGCTGCAGGAAGAAATCAGGATTGGAAGTGTCACCTGCTCTCGGATGAACCGCCTTTCCGGCGCCGATCAACTCAGTCGCCTGGACGGCTTTCAAGGCTGCGCCGTAAGCGTCATTTTCAGCAGATGCCAGATCCATTGGCGCGCGGACACAACCCGCCGCAAAAATGGCGGTACGCTGGGTTTCGTACGGGAAGCAAATGTAATGCGAATCAGGGAAACCGTATTTCAGCGTGGGCAGATCGGTTCCCTTGCGGTAAGACAGGTTGAGAATCTTGGCGCCCAGTTCAGCGGAAGCGCCGGTATCCGCTTCTTCTTCACCATCAGCGGCTTCTGCAGGTTTTTCGGCAGTTTCTGCTTCGTCTCCCATGATTTCAGCAACCCCTTCGACGTGGGTATTAGGCACCATACCTGCAGCCAACACCAGCATATCGGTCTGCACGATGATGTTTTCACCGAACAGCGTGTCTTCTAATTCGATTTCGACGCGATCGCCATCCAATTGATCGACCCGGATGACTTCGCCTTTGGTCAAGAAGACGCCTTCATCTTCCTGCACGTTCTTGTAGAACAGCTCGTACTGGCCCGGCGAGCGCAGATCTTTATAAAGGATATAGACTTGGGTGTCGGGATACGCATCGCGGATGAACTTGGCCTGTTTCAGGGAGACGCGGCAGCAGACTGCGCTGCAGTAGGGCAGATGCTCCTGGTCGCGGGAGCCTGCACACTGAATGAAAGCCACACTCTTGGGGGCGGCGCCATCCGAGGCGCGTTTCAAGCCGCCGCTGTTGAGCATCTCTTCCATCTGGACGTTGGTCAGAACATTATTTTTACCGTAGCCCAGATGATCTAATTTATTTGCATCATACGGTTTCCATCCAGCGGCTAACACCACAGAACCCGCTTTGAAGGTATCCGTGGACGAGCCTTTCAGGGTGACGTCGAATTTCCCCGGTTCGCCGTGGATTTTTTTAATCGTGGATCCGGTATAAACCTTGATCTTGTCGTTGGCTTCCACCTTTTTGATGAGGTCGCCGACGTTAGAATCAGCCAGATCTTTGTAGGGGGCAGCCTTGGGGAAGACTTTCTTCCATTTCGTCGCCCAACCACCCAGAAGATTCTCCTTCTCCACCAGAACAGCGTCGTTACCAGCGCCTGCGGCTGCCAATGCTGAACGAAGACCACTGACGCCACCGCCGACGACCAGAACTGTCTTGTCGATGTCTTGGACCAGAGGTTCGATGTAATCGGTGTTCTTCATGCGATGGATTTCCATCGTAACATAATCTTCGGCGGCCATCTGGGTGTCTTCGTCGTTGGGTTCCATCACCCAGGCGACATGTTCCCGGATATTGGCGCGTCCGGTAATGACTTTATCGCCAAAAGAGAATTCTTCCATTTTGATGCGGCGCGAGCAGCCCGCGACAACGACGCGGTTCAACTCTTCTGCCGCGATGTCGGCTTTGATCATCTGCACGCCTTCGGCGCTGCAAAGAGCTTCGTGGGATTTGCAAATCGCGCAACCTTCGCTTTTTGCCATTTTCAACAAAGCTTCAACATCAACTGCAGAGCCGATATCGCAGCCGGAACATATATATCCACCAATTTTTGTTTCTACTGCCATGGGTTAGCTCCTTTCCGCCGTGAGTGCTTTCAGAACTGCGCCAGTCGCATCCTGAACACTGGCCGCCACTTCAACTGGTCGATTGGTAACGCCTGCGCCGATGATTCCAGAAGGTGCATCGGGCAGTAAGAATCCCCAATCATCCAGAGGTGTATCAGCCGGCAGTTTGTCGGTGGCAGCATTCGGGACCATGCCCGTCGCCAGGACCACCAGTTCGACTTCATGCTCGGTTAATTCACCTGTCAGCGTATTCTCAGCGGAGATCAGCAGGTTTTTGTTTCCCGTCTCTTTGATGTCGGCGCCTTTACCGCGATGGAAGAAAACCTTTTCGTCGCTTTGCAGTTCCTGGTAAAAATCTTCCAGTCTGCCCGGTGTGCGGATATCGATGTAGAAGATGTGAATTTCGGCGTCGGGGTATTGAGCACGGACGTAGCGGGCTTGCTTCAGAGATGCAGAACAGCAGACACCAGAGCAATACGGCAAGTGGTTCTCATCACGAGAACCAGCGCACTGCACAAAACCGATTTTTTTAATTTCACCGCCATCTGACGGACGAGAGATCTTACCACTGGTAGGACCTTCTTCTGCAGAGTACCGTTCGAGCATCACGTTCGTGATGACGTTATCATATTGACCAAAACCTAAGTTGTCAAGTTTAGCGGCATCATACGGCTTCCAGCCGGTTGCCCAGACGATTCCCTTGCACTTGACGGTGACGGTCTGTGGTTGTTGGTCCAGATCGAAGGCGTTGTATTTGCAGGCATCGACACATGCCTTGAATTTGGGATCTTTGACATAATCGGGATCTGCGACGTAAAGCGAGGGATAAGCCATATTGCGGAAATAGACTGCTTTGCGTTTATTCAGACCGAAGTTGAATTCATCATCCACTTCGATTTCGCAGACTTTTTCGCACTCTTCGCAAGCTGTGCAATTGTTGTTGATATAGCGGGGCGAAACGGTCAGGGTGACTTCATAATCGCCCTTCTGACCCGATACTTCAGTTACTTCTGTTAAAGTGAGAACTTTGATTCTATCGTTGGTACGAATTCTTCTTAAATTAATTTCCAAACCGCACACTGGCGGACACATTTTGGGAAAGTATTGATTCATCCGCACGACACGACCACCGAGGAAAGGCTCCTTCTCGATCAGGACCGCATCTTTGCCGAATTCGGAAGCCTCGATGGCGGCAGTCATACCCGATATACCTCCGCCCACAACCAGCAAATCGGCGGTAATCCGGTCACCGCTTGCAGAAATTTCCATTGTTGCTTTCTCCGTCTATCTCATTAAAGCTGAATTGACTCTATTTTTTTCTCGGATTATCGATTGCGACACTCTTGGCGTAGATCAAGGCCAACGTACGGTAAAACATGTGACCGAACTTGGAGTAAGGCGCATACCAGAGTAGGAAGAAGACCAGCACCAGATGCACATAGTAAACGGCATAGCCGACAATCGGAATCCCTGCCAGCCGCAGGATGTAGGTCAACATGCCCGTTAGACCGACAAACCAGATCATATACAAGAACTGCCAGTCACTGTAGCTGCTGACGCCGGGCGCATCTTCGGATTTTCTTTTCTGGATCAGAATCCATCCACCCCAGATCATCGCAATGCCGCTGACTACACCCAGAATTTTGATGGGGTTCGGTAGATCGATGGGGCTGTGCAGATAGAATGGACTTCCCATACTTTCCAGTATGATGGTGAAAAACACTGCAAATCCCGCGGTCGCCATCGCGCCGATAAAGCCCCAGAACATCAGAGTATGTCCCAGATAGCGATGCTTGGTCTCTTCGCAATCGTTAAATTTTTTATGGGTGAGAAGTTCAGTGATTGCAGCGATGAATGCTGGGATAAAACCTGGACCACTCTTCCCCGGCGTAAATGCTTTCAGACCCTTCCAGAATCGCATCAAACCGACAGCCGCGAAGGCGAAAATCAGCAGATTGCCGCCGATGAACAGCATCTCCAGCGCTCCATGCGGGAAGGCTCTTGCCAGTTCGACTTCACCGGTGAACTGGAACAGGTATCCCCAATCGCCGGAGGAACCACCCAGCAGTACTCCCAGAAGCACCATCGCCGGAATTAATAACAGAACCGGCAGAGAATTTCGGTTGGCCAAGGCTTTTCCCATGAATGCAGGGAAGGCAAAATGCTGGAAGGCATAAGCACGCACGGCGCCCAGAACCTCGCCCGGTTTCGCATCACGAGGGCAGTTTTTAGTACAATCCATGCATTGATGGCACATCCATATGCTGGGGTCGCCAAGCAGTTGATCTTTCATGCCCCACTGTGACATGACCATCTGCTTGCGCGGGAAGGGATGGTCCTTCGAGGATAAATTACAGACGACCGAACAGGTAGCACACTGATAGCATTTTTTCAGTGTATCGCCGCCAGCTTTCTTGAGGTCCCGGATAAATTCTAAATCCGGCTTCATTACTGTAGTAGTAGACACTCTATCTATCTCCACTGACTTGTGATCTAAAGATCATACCATTTTACGACCATAGATGCTGAAAGGATTAAGATTGGAAAAATAATAAACCGCCCCCGACGTATTTGACATCTTCGATCCCCGCCTGGCGGAGGATACGAACCGCTTCGGCTGAGCGGACGCCTTTGGCGCAAATCACCAGTAACGGCTTACCCTGTGGAATTTTATCCAGATTCTGCCGTAATTTCGTGAAGGGGATGGTAACTAACTGTTGATAAGCCATCTTCAGGGGTTTCTCTTCCGTTTCGACTGCTTCACGGATATCTATCAGTGTGTAATCCCCAGCGATTTCGTCGAATTCCATACGGGAGATGGCGTGAATCCCTTCGTCCAATGATGTAATTCCAATATATGCCAGATAATGCAGAGGATCTAAAGCCATAGCGTAAGGCGGCGCATAAGCGGGTTCGAAGTCACGAACCGCTTCCAGGGTAAGTCCCTGATCGATCATCACCGAGGCAGCGTCAACGCGCCGGATCGCATCCCCCTTGCTGACAGCCTGTACACCTAAAACGCGGCGACTTCGTTTATCGTAGACCATCTTAATTGATAGATTCTGGGCTTCAGGATAATAATCGGCTTTGTCTGTGAAAACACCCCAGGATTCACCAACTTCAAATCCAGCTCCAGCAGCCTGCTGAACAGTTAATCCCACGGCGGCAACATTCATATCGAAAACCTTCAGGCAGGATGCTCCTCTAACGGGTTCGAAATGATCGTCTTTGCCTGCAATGGTATTGGCTGCCACACGCCCCTGACGGTTAGCCAGTGATCCCAAGGGTAAATAACATGCCTTACCGGTCAACGCGTGCTTCACTTCGATACAGTCACCCGCAGCATAAACATGGGGCAGGTTCGTGCGCATCTGATTATCTACCACGATGCCGCCGGTTTCACCGATGGTAATGCTGGCAGCTTCCGCCAATTCCACGCGCGGCTCAACGCCGACAGCTATCACGACACGGTCAAAACCGGTATGATCCAAACCGAAATCGGTCTTCAGAGTCAGTTTTTCGCCATCTGCTACGATGCCGGTGATCTTCGTATTGAGAAAACAGGCGACTCCCTGCTTCTGTAGTTCGTTTTCAACAACGCGGGCGATTTCCGCATCAAGAACATGCGGCAAAACTTGATCTTCTGCTTCAAACAGCGCCGTATCGATGCCCCAAAGCGCTCTAAATGCTTCACAAAGTTCGCAGCCGATGTAGCCGCCGCCAACCACAGCTACCTTCTCCAGTTTGCCCTGAGCTGCCGCTTGCCGCAATTCTATCGCTTCTTCTGGCTGGGTGAACGAATATACACCAGGGAGATCAATGCCTTCAATGGCAGGTAGAATGGGCTTTGCGCCGGTGCCAATGATCAGTTCATCGTAAGCAAATTCACGACTCTCACCCGTTTCCAGATGAAGCGCGTGAACCACCTGCTGATCAGTGTAGATGGAAGTTGCCCGGATGCCGGTCAAGACCGTAACGCCTTTGACGGCTGCGAAGTAGGCAGGAGTTCGTTCCACGTCGTATGGGGTTGTCAGCAGCCGTCGAAATTCCTCGATGTCGGCCGAGAGAAAGTAAGGGAGACCACAGGCGGATAATGAGACATGCTGTCCCTCATCCAGGACAGTGACCTCTGCATCCGGCAGCAGCCGCTTGACGCGGCAAGCAGCCTTTAAACCGGCGGCCTTAGCTCCGATGATGACGATTTTCATCCCGTGTGAACTCTTTCTCTTGATCCATTAAAGTAATGCCCCCAGAAATTCTCCCCGGAAAAAACTCATATTGGGGCGATCCCTCTACGTGAGGAATCGTCAGAATGGGGGCGAAATGTTTTACTGCGGGAAACAGGCTCTGATTCCCGCAGATTGTACTAAATTATCAGGCCCGGTAAGGAACCCTTTGCACCTGTTTTCTCAAGGTCAATGCCACCTTGTAAAGGATGGTAACGATCAGCGCCCCCATACCCCAGATGGCCAGTGTAATCAGACTTTCAATCAGCGTAGGGGTGTAAGGCACCACAACGTGTGTCGGGTTTGGTGTAAATCCGGCGACGATCATGCCCATCCCTTTATCGATCCAGAGTGACGCAAATACAGCCACTGCTGCGATCCCCAGGATGGTCTCATTCTGACGTAATTTGGTGACTAAAAGCAGACTTAGTGAGAACACTGCAAGCACTGATGAGGTCCACATCCAGGGGACCAGATTAGTGACCATGACTCCTTCCGCGTCTTGCAATCCGACGAACATGTACTTGAAGTGATCTATATGCTCTGGAATGCCGCTGTATACCGCGGTAAAGATTTCCATCAAAATCAGGAATATGTTCAATGCCATGGCGTACGCGACAATAACACCCAGCTTCTGAATAGGTTCGCGGCCTGCGTCGAATTTTGTGAATCTCTTCAGGATCAGGCAGAGGATAATCAACAGCGCGGGACCGCTGGCGAATGCTGAAGCCAGAAAGCGCGGCGCTAAAACAGCCGTCATCCAGAAGGGGCGCGCGGCCAGACCGGAATACAGAAATGCGGTCACGGTATGAATGCTGATTGCCCAGGGGATTGATAGAATGATGAACGGCTTGATCCACTTGGGAGGGGCGACACCCTTATTTTCAGAGCTCATGGCCACGCGGCTGATCAAAATGTTTAAAAGCAGGTAGCCGAACAGCACCACGGTATCCCAGAACATCATGGAATGAGGCGACGGGTACAGGAAAACGTTGCCGATGCGGAAAGGCTGCCCCATATCCACAAAGATGAAGGTCATGCACATGATACAGGCGCCTATGGCCAGAAATTCTCCCAGTATGGTCAACTTTCCGAACATCTTGTAATTGTGCAGATAATAAGGAAGCACAACCATCACCGCTGACGCAGCCACACCGACCAGGAACGTGAACTGGGCGATATATAATCCCCAGGAGACGTCCCGGCTGAGACCGGTGACGGTCAGGCCTTCAGAGAACTGCTTCAGATATGCTAAAACACCCACGCCGATGACAGCGAGAAGGATAACGATTAATGTCCAGTAACCTTTTCCACCCTGGAGCGCTTTCTCAATCATTTTTCAAGCCTCACACGATGTAGTAGATTTCGGGTTCGGTCCCTAATGCGGGTTTCCGCCGAATAGTGAAATGCTTTGCTAACAGACAACGCACCGGATCATCCGGGTTGTCCAAATCGCCGAAGACCAGTGCATTATGGGGACAGGCGTCAACACAAGCCGGCCATAAACCGCGCGCCAACCGCTCTTCGCAGAAGGTACATTTTTCCACAACACCGCGGGTTCTGGTGGGGAAATCCGGTTCGATCTGTATCCCTTTTTCGGCAAAATATTTCTTAGGTTCGGTATAGTTGAAACTGCGGGATCCATACGGACAGGCGGCGATGCAATAGCGACAGCCGATGCAGCGATGCCAATCCATCATCACCAGACCATCCTTCTCTCGCTTGAACGTTGCGTTGGTCGGGCAAACGCTCACGCAGGGAGGATTGTTGCAGTGGTTACACATCAGCAAGGCATTACTGTGCTTGACATGCTCCTCAAGGTAGGGATGATCCGCTTCGTGGAAGGCGTGACCGAAGTGTTCCTTCCAGATCCACTTCATCTGCTCTTTAGGATTATCGACGTCGGGCACATTATGGGTTTTATGACAGGCGTCCATACAGATGGTACAATCTTCATGTTCGCGGCAGGTTTTCAGATCGATGACCATCGCCCAGCGAGTTGCGTTGGTTGGCGGTGCAACAGGACTGCATTCGCACCCTATACAACCAGAAACAGCCTCTGGAACGGCCTCAGCAGACTGCCCATCGACAACCACACCGCCGAATAACTTTAAGGGCGGGCTGACAACGCCTCCGAGGGCTGCTATGCTGGCGGCTTTGACGAATTTTCTTCTATCGAAACTCATTCGTTACCCTCCGTCGCATCGACCTTCAGCGCCATGTCGGCTTGCTGTACCTCTGCAGGCAGCACATGACAATCCCAACAGTAGGGCGCAACGGCCATGTAATTATGACAGCGGTCGCAAAACTCCTCTTTGTTGGAGTGGCAGTCCATGCATGTATTAGAAAGGCTCTTCTCGATTTTATTTCCGTAAGCGTCTTCGGTATAACGGTCGCCGTTGCGCACCACCTCCTGACGCCATTCATTGAGCAGATCCATGTGCTGCGTCCGCATATAATCGGCAGCGCGCACACATTTATCTTTTCCCGGCGTGTTCGCGGTTTGCACGACAGCATCCTCGAACGGCACGACACCGTTGATGAAATTATACCACATGGGGAACGTCATAATGACCAGGAAGACGATCAAGCCCAGGACGATCTTGCCTTTATCATTCATTCTCGACCTCCTCTTTTCCCTTCAGCGGTTGACCGCGCAGGTCGGTCTTACGTTCCGGTTCACCCGTCATGATAAGGGCGTTACCTACCATTTCATGCACACCGCCAACTTCCACGCCCGGCGCCCAGAAATCGCAAAGGGCTGGTAGTGTCGCTTTATCGATGGCACACATGCAGAGCAGGATGTTGGCATCGTTATTTTCCTGCACGTATCGCACCGCGCTGCCTCGGGGCATGCCGCCTCTTAAGCGCATTTCCATGTTTTCATCCGTTCCCAGACCGGCCCCACTGCCGCAGCAGAAGGTGTTTTCACGAATGGTGTTCTCCGGCATTTCCACAAAATTGTTGCAGACGTTTTGCAGAATGTAGCGAGGCTCCTCCAGTAACCCCATGGCGCGTGCCGGATTGCAGGAATCGTGATAGGTTGGCGTCCAGTGGTCATTGCGGCTGGGATCCAGCTTAATCTTGCCGTGTCGAATCAGATCAGCGGTAAATTCGGCGAGGTGAACCATCTTGGTTGCACGTGCGTGGTCGAAAACTGTGCCGGTAATGGGAGATTTGGGCACTTCCAAGAAACTCGGTTCGTCCTGCATGGTTGACATGTATTGATGATAGACACGCCACATGTGTCCGCATTCACCGCCTAAGATCCACTTTACACCCAGGCGCTTGGCTTCAGCGTAAGTCTTGGCGTTCAATCGCTTGATCATATCGTGCGAATGGAACAGACCGAAGTTTCCGCCTTCGGATGCGTAGGTTGACCAGGTATAATCCAGACCGATTTCATGGAACAGCGCAAAGTAGCCCAGTAGTGTATAATAATGCGGTTCAGCAAAGTAATCTGCCGAAGGGGCGATGAACAGAACTTCGGCGCCCTTCTTGTTGATGGGCACGTCAATTTTAATGCCGGTGATTTCTTCGAAATCGTCGGCGGCAAATTCCAGGCTGTCCTTAACGCCGTGTGGTTGGATACCTAAGTGGTTTCCAGTGCGAAAGCTGTTCGCCACCGGCGTGACAATCCAGTCAATGGACATGCCTACTTCAGCCAGAAGTTCGCGCACCAGCATGGTGATTTCAGCGGTATCGATGCCGTAAGGGCAAAATACCGAACAACGGCGGCATTCGGTGCACTGGTAGAAATAGTAGTACCATTCTTTCAGCACATCTATCGTCAGATCGCGGGCGCCGACCATCTTGCCCATGATCTTGCCTGCGGTGGTATACTCCTTACGGTAAATCGAACGCAGCAGTTCGGCTCGCATGACCGGCATATTCTTAGGATCGCCCGACCCGATGAAGAAATGGCATTTATCAGCGCAGGCGCCGCAGCGTACGCAGATATCCATGAACACCTTCAAGGAACGGAAACGATCTAACCGTTTACGCAGACCTTCCAGGATGATCTCTTTCCAATTTTCAGGAAGACCCCAATCCTGGTCATTCGGAGCGAACTTGGTTTTGGGGACAGGCAGATCTAGATATTTCAGGGATTTATGAACACCGGAATAACACCAGTTGCCCCTTTTTGCCTCGAAATCGATCTGGGGATCGGTCCAGTGCTCTGATGGTGGACTGTAATCGATCCTGGCGATCTCTTCCGGTTTAAATTTGACCTCTGCAGATGAAGACATAACTATTCCTTATCCAAAGGCATATCCGCGGCTTTCATAACGTCCCTGAATTCATCTTCATACTCTTCATAAGTATGAACTTTGACGTCATAGTTCCAGGGATTGACGTGTCTTACAGCGCGGTTATTATTAGCGAGGTTTCTTGTCGGACTTAAGAAAATACCACCTAAGTGCATCAGTTTACTGAACGGGAACATGGCAATTAGAGTGCACACGAGGAAGAGGTGGATGTAAAACAGTGGATTGACGCCTATCGGTACCACCGGGCTGAAAGATAATAACCCAGTGCCCAGCTCTTTTGCGCTGACGACATCGATTTTGATGAAATAGCGCATTAGGATCCCGGTTGAAGCGATTCCCAAGATCAGCAGCAGAGGAAACCAGTCTGCCGCGTGGGAAAGGTGGCGTAAGCGGGAATCGAGAAGTCTGCGGAGCAGCAAAAATCCCAGAGCGGCGACGATCAGAGCGTCAGTGAGATAGAGGATCGGCAGACCGACCTGGAAGAATCCGTCGAAGAATTGAATCAAGCTGACAAATCCGGGGATCGGTTCAACGAAGTATTTGAAATGGCGGATAAAGATCACCAGGAATGAGTAATGGAAGGCCAGCCCTGCCGCCCACAAATATTTATTAGAACCGTAAACGATCTTCTGGCCGCGCAGTTCCGCTTTGGTATTGCGGAAAAGTGAACGGAAGAAGAAAATTTCCAGTGCCATACGAACCACCACACCCCAGAAAGTGTGCGGATTGTCGTACTTCGCATATTTAATCCAGTCTAACGATTTTTCCTGACCACTGGTGGTGGGGATACGGAACGGCACGGGAGATTTAGCCCAGCCAATAATACGCATCACGAAGCCAACCAGAAATATAGCGATTGCAGCATACGGAATGATCACACCCAACAGGAGAGGAAATCCCGGAATGGATGCTCCGATTAATGGAATCGCTATCAGGACGATTAAGAGGAAAATTGAGAACCAGAGGCTCATCTCACGTCACCTGAAGTTAACCATGCTGCCTGAGTTATGTATCTTCTTGGGTATCTTCTGAATCTTCGAAAAGAGTCATTCTTTTCATGGCCATGAAGGACCTGCGGCGCAGCTCATCGGTCCTGATCTCATGCATTTTATCACGAGAACGGCTATAGCTGTCAAAAGCGCATAGCTGCAAACGGTCGATACGGCTTTCGACGGTCAATAATTCTATAAATAGCGCATGCGTACGGATCTCCCCAGCCAACAGTTCCCGGACAGCCTGCTTCAAATAAAGCACGAATCCAACTGCTTGTGCTGGTGAAAACTCCTGCACAGAACGGATCTGGATGACCTCTTTCAAGCAAGCGGCTGCCTCCTCGTCTGGGGCTTCTGCAAGAAATAGGTCCAGACAGGCAGCGGTCTGGGAATGCAGTTGGGCGCCCACCGGATTGCTGAAGCGGTTCTTTTTCTGCTTGAAAAAGTCACGAGCTTCTGCGGGATAGGTATCAATGACCAGGTCACACCAGCGCTCGATGATAGCCGCCTTTTTCTGTTCTAAGAGTCTATAAATTTGCATTTTAACCTACTACAAAAGGGGCATCAGGCGGTGCGCCTAAGGGAAATCAATGCGGGTAACCGCACGACAGGCAAATGTGAAAAATATCCCAAATCGAGTTACAGAAAGCGATTTTATCATTGCCCTGATGTGTATATCGACCTGCCTCCGATCATGTTGATCGGAGGCAGGCAGCAGAAATTATACACAACCAGTCGGTTTGGGAAGTCCAGCGACTTTACAAGCGCCTTTTGCCGGTCCGGAAGGGAACAGGTCATACACTTCTTTCAGCGAAAATCCAGTTTGCTTACAAAGCTTGCGGATCATCGGAGCGATACCGAATTGCTGATAATATTCACGCAGGTAGTTCACTAATTTCCAGTGATCTTCAGTCAGTTCGTTAACTGCTTCGGTGCTGGCCAATGCTAAAGCAATTCTCTCGTTCCAAACTTCGGGTTCTTCCATGAAACCATCTTCGTCAACTTGGATGGATATGTCTTCCCATGTAAATTCTGCCACGGTAAATCCTCCTAGGTATATGTTACCGTATTTGTTTATGATTAATTAGTGCATTTCAATGTAGCCGCAGGGGCATTGCTCTTCACATTTCTTACAACCGTTACAGAACTCCATCTTGAAGGTGTACGGTTCGCCTTTGATGACCGGCTTCTTGATGGCGCTGTCCTGGCAGAAAGACCAGCACTGGCCACATTCAGAACAGGAACCGCAGGACATGCAGCGTGCTGCTTCCGCCAGAGCTTCTTCGACGGTCAAGGTGCTGACGATTTCATCATCGCCGCTCTTTAAGCGAACTTCAGCATCCAGGTGTGGAGCTTCGTGACGCACGGCTTTTTCATAATAGGAAAGCAGCATCTTTTCGTGTGAAATGATCTTCTGCTTTTCTTCTTCTTTCATTGGCAGGCTGCGCAGTTCGCGGTGGATGGTATCGGCAGCACGGCGTCCCTGGTAAATGGCGATAGTCACCAGACCCAGGTCCATGGCATCACCGCCGGCGTAAACGCCTTCCACTAAAGTGTGACCGCGATCATCTGCTTTGATCCAACTGCGGCCTTCACGCAGATTTTCAAAACCGGCGAAGTCGGGAGCCTGGCTGATGGCGGCAACGATAGTGGAGCATTCCATCTCGTAGGTATCGCCATTGATCGGCACGGGACGGCGGCGGCCGGAATCATCCGGTTCACCTAATTCCATGCGCTGGCAGACCATAGTAGAGACCTTCCCATTGCTGCGCTTCAGTTCTGCTGGCGCAGCTAGGAATACCAGTTCGACACCCTCTTCTTCTGCGCCGACAATCTCTTCTTCGATAGCGGGCATTTCAGTTCGGGTGCGACGATACAGAATGGTTACTTTAGCGCCCATACGGCGGGAAACCCGTGCGGCGTCAATAGCAGTATCACCGCCGCCGATGACGACGACATGGTCGCCGAGGTCAAGGGATATACCGGAATTGAATT
>JAHJDJ010000367.1 GCA_018812585.1 bacterium | reverse complement strand
GTTGAGTCTGCAGGAGATGATTTGCGCAGGGCGAGATAGAGCCGCGCCAGAAAGATGAGCGTAACGCAGAGGCAAATTATTTGAACTGACTGTAAAAAGCTGATCAATTGGACTATCCCTTACAATTTCCTCTAAATATATGGAAATTAGTGATGGAATGCAAGACCATTTTTTTGCAACCGCAAAACCGCTAAATAACTTTCATCAAATTACCATTTAAATTTTTGCACAAATTGACTATATTAGAGATTGATCTTTTAGCAGTAGGATGATAGATTCAATCACATGAAGATCCTGCTTATTTTTATTGATGGATTAGGCATTGGGGAGCATGATCCGCGCTCCAATCCTCTCACGCGGCATCCCGATCTCTGGCCGACGAGGGGTTCTTCTCCGGAACGGCGGGACATTCGTTGGCGCGCGCTCGATGCAACTCTGAGAATAGAAGGGCTGCCTCAAAGCGCCACGGGACAGACTTCTTTGTTGACAGGCGTCAACGCTGCGCAGTATTTAGGAAAACACTTGCAGGGCTTTCCATCGAAAAAACTGGTGGAATTACTTAGAACTGAAAGTATCTTCATAAAACTTAATGAGTTGCAGAAGTCTTCAGTCTTCGCCAATGCATACCGAGAACCGGAGGATGTTGAACCACGAAGCCCGCTATCTGTGACCAGTCATGCCTACAAGGCGGCAGGCAAGTCGTTTCAATCTTTGCAAGATTTGCGCCGCGGCGAGGCGCTTTATCACGATTTCACCAACGAAGTGTTGCTGCAACAGGGATATGATGCACCGGACCTTTCGTCTGAGGCAGCCGCTGAAACTCTACTGCATATCGCCGGGCAGCACGATTTCACGCTTTACGAACATTTTTTAACCGACGTCATCGCCCATCGTTCGACCGCAGATCAGATTGATTGCCACGTTGACAGGGTCAGTCGTTTTATCCGCACGATTCTGGATAAACGACCGAAGAAGGAGCTGTTGATCATCATCATTTCGGATCATGGCAATATCGAATCACGGCAGAACAGGTCTCACACCACGAATCCTGTTCCCCTGATATGGACAGATTTACCCGGACTCAAGCTGCCTGCTATGCCGGAAGATATTTCAGGTGTGACTCCGTGGATTTTACAGATAATTATGATGAACCCGTAAGATGAGGATTTTCTTGAACATAAATCGACGCTGGGATCCCTGGTTAATAGGCGCAGCGGCTTTTTTAATCAGACTGATTTACATCCTGCAGCTTAAGGAAACGCCCTTCTTCGAGTTCCCCATCGTCGATGCAGAATTCCACGATGCCTGGGCCCGCGCCATTCTCGAGCAGGGACCTGGATCTGAGGAGGTCTTTTTCCGCGCGCCGCTCTACCCATATTTTTTAGCGATGATTTATGCTCTTTCTAACGGCAGTTTTTTTATGGCGCGTGTGGCGCAATGCCTCCTGGGGGCTTTGACTGCCGCGCTCACCTACCTTCTTGGCAGAGACCTGACGGGAAAACGATCAGTCGGTTTAATCTCAGGAATCGGCGCTGTTTTTTATGGTATGCTGGTTTATTACGATGGAGAGCTTTTAGTCGAAACCCTCTTCGTACCCCTGCTGCTGGGATCTTTTTATGCCTTTCAGCGAGTGCATACGTCTCAAAAGCCGATCCTCTTTAGCATCCCCGGAATGCTGCTGGGTTTAGCGGCAATCACCAGGCCGAGCGCGCTGATTCTGCTTCCCATCTTCGTGCTGTATCCCTTATACAAAGGCATAAAGGACAAGGGGGATCGATGGCTTTTCCGTTATATCGCTGCTCTTTTTGCCTTCATCATCGGAGTTTTCCTCCCCATTCTTCCCGTTACTCACCACAATGTCTATCGAGGCGGCGATTTTGTCTTGATTGGAACGTCAGGGGGGATCAATTTCTACCTGGGAAATAATCCTGAAGCGGACGGTCTGCATTCCTTTTTCCCCGAGACGGGCGCCAACTGGGACGTTCCTTACATCACGACGAAAGCATATCAAGCAACCGGCCAAGCGCTTAAACCGTCGCAAGTCAGCTCCTATTATTACGAACTTGGGCGGGACTACCTGCTTTCAAATCCTATTCAGGCAATAAAATTATGGGGAAAGAAACTCTTCGCTTTCTGGACCCGATTGGAGATCAGCAATAACCGCGATCTCTATTTCTTTGTTACGGAAACGCGCCTGATGCCGTTCCTGCGCCTTGTTGGATTCTGGTTGATCGGACCGTTGGGATTGGTCGGGTGGTGGATTGCCTGGCGAAAGCGGATTACGCCTGCGTGGTTCAACTGGATTCTGCCCCTCTACATGGTGGGCGTCATGGCATTTTTTGTGACGTCGCGTTTTCGCCTGCCGATGGCGCCGGTTCTCCTGATCTATTCTGGCATCACCTTAACTTATCTGGCATCTTTCAGCAGAGACAATTGGAAGCGGAGAGACGGCCTGATTATCATCGTTGCCCTGGCGCTGGCGTTCCCATTCGTCAACCTGAATCTTTTCGATTTTCAGGTCAGCCATCTGGCACATTCGCATTACAGCCTTGGGAACGCCTATTTAAAGCAGGGAGATAATGTCAATGCAAGGAAAGCTTACCGGTTTGCCTTGGAAGCAGATCCCAATTATCCTCTGGTGCACCTGAATTTAGGCGTAGCGGCCTACCGGGAAGGAGATCGCATGGTTGCTGAGCAGGAATATCGTCTGGAAATTGCCATCAATCCGGATGAGGCGATGGCGTGGAACAATCTGGGCGTGTTGTACTTCGAGGAGGGCGATTATATTACTGCAAAAGATTATTTTGAACGAGCGCAGTCTCTGCAACCTTATTTCCAGGATGCGCGCGTTAATCTGGCGGAATGTTATTTTCAGCTTGGTTTGAAAAAAGCAGCCGATGGTGAAACGAATGACGCGGCGGAATTATTCGCCAGCGCTTTGAATTTAATCGATGATAATGCGCTCTATCATTATAACTATGCACTGGCAATGGGGCGTTCAGGTTATCTTGATCGGGCGATCCAGCATCTGCAAAGAGTCCTGCAGCTTTCACCAAATTTCGCTGAAGCGGAAAACCTGCTGCTGCAGATTCAGAACATGGAATCAGCGCATCCCTAAACGGTCTGCTAACTCTCGAGCTGCAGTGTGTTGTGGATTGATTGTAAGCGCTTGCTGCAGATGGTACATGGCTTCCCGAATCGAACCCATCTGCCCCAAACAGACAGCATAATCGTAGAGCAGATCACTGTTTTGCGAGTCAAACTGCAATGCCAGTTGAAATCTCTGACAGGCAGATTTCCAATTCTGTGTTTCTGCCATCCTGAGAGCGCTGTGCCAGTAAATTTCAACCCAGCGTTCATCAACTGCGGCCAACTTTACCTTCAGCAGATCGCTGGTCCATCCAGCGCCAACTTGACTCAAATGGCATTCAATCTGTTGGAGCGGAAACCGTTGAAGCACATCGATTCCCACGTCCTGAATCAGGCAGAACGCGGCAGTATCATCCTCTTCACGAATCTTAATTAGAAATTCCTCAAAAGCCGCTTTGCTTTTCACCCAGACCAACTCCTTCTTTCCCCAGAGTGGTTCAAGATCAGCGCCTTCATGCCAGCGTTGAAGCGTCAGAAGTTCGCAATTTGAACTCTGGATGGCCTCATCCATTTGCCTGCTCGCCGCGCCGCGCTCTGCAATTACCGCAGTTGCCAGCGAGGCGTTGAAAAGCGCCAATACACCGAATGATACCAGCAATACATGAGTCGATCTGGGAGTCATGTTCTGCACGACCCGTAACATGCGCAGCATCAAAGGAACGGCCGCAGGTAGAACGAACCTGGGACCCCAATGCATCCCCGGTGAATCCAATCCCAACACATAGATTCCAACCAGAAACAGACCACCGATCCACAGGAGAGGATCTGACGACATCTTCTCGCCTTTGATCGGATAGAAGCTGATGATAATCCAAGGCAGCGCAAACAGCAATCCCTGACTGGATGCGGTCAAGGCATAGGGGGGGTGGCTGATCAGGCTTACAAGCAATGCGCCTGAAACGACGACCGGTAATCCAATTCCGGCGATTAAAGCTCTCTTCAGTAAGAATGAAAACGCTATGAGTACACCCGCGCTGGCAACAAACCAGGTTAAGGGTAATGGCGAATCCAGCAACAAGTTAAGAGATTTCCAAATCTTCGCAGAAAAATCAATCTCCGAAAAGGATAAGGTCAGATTGAACATTCCCTGGGGTGGATACCACCGGTTACAAGTGACTTTTTCCAGCAGGGAAGCCAGGGCTAAGGCAACCACAATACCAGCCAGCGCTTTTAACAGTTGGGACCAGTTCAACCGCCTATGCAGGAGAAATATAAGCAAAACGATAGCTGTGAACAAGGCAATTTCAGGTCTCAGATACGACGCGATTCCAGCGGCCAGTCCTGACGCCAGCAACCGTGCTGAACTAAACTGTTCCCGCGTGTAAAAGGTCAGTAGAGGAAGGAGCAGAAGGAGTGCAAAGTTATGTTCCCAGAAAATTAAGCCGTAGAACAACGTACTTGAACCGATGAGAAAGGTGCCCCAAGCCGCGTGCCAGGAGGAGTACATACCCCGGAAGAAACGAAATAAATAATATAGAAACAGCGTGTAGCAGAGGGCTGTCAGAAGATAAAACCCTGACGGTCCTGACAGGTTATAACAGAATCCTCCTAATTCTGCCCAAAGCGCCGGGAAAATGATCTGATAGCCCGCATCGGTCTGTTCAGCAAACGGTTGTGGCAGGGGGAAATACTGGTCGCCGAAATGACTGGCGAATTGGGGGTTTATCAATACTGAGTTGAAACCGGAGCCGCTGAAACTGCGCGCAGCAACCCGCTTGACGCCATCGTCGATACCCCAGGGGTAAGCGCCGCTTAAGTAATATCCGGCAACAGCCAGCACTAACGCAAACGCGGCTATAACGAGCAAAGGCCGGATATAAACCCGGCCTTTGGATGGAACTTTTTGGTGAACTAGATTCCCCAATGGATTTCCGGATAAAAGAACCAGTTCAGCATATTACGCACTACCTCTGTGACTTCACCATTGCTGTTATCCATCAAGGACAGAGGGAAACCAAAGAGCGATGTGCGATAACCCAGTTCGAAGGTATAATAGCTGATCAGGAATCCGTTGATTTCGATCTGGCGCTGGACACGGGGCTGGGCTTCGTAGCGTACCGCTACAGGTTTCAGGTGGCTGTTGGAAACAGGATCTCGTTTGTAATCCACCAGCAGTTCATCGTTCGGCGTCCAGGGTTCACCTTGATAGCTCACCCAGATCTGGGTAGCGTTCCATTGCACAATGTCACCTAAAACACCTTTAGTAACATTCTCGACGCGGTAAACGTCAAGGATACCATCATAGTCTGTCACCACGATACACTGTTCCTGAGTTGCTCCAGGCTGTACCGTTGAATTCTCGCTGTAAACGTAAGGTGTTGTTTTTGTGGTATCGGCGGTGCTGGAATTAAAAACATACATTGTTTGTGCTTCGTCGGCGCGAGTAAACCAGTCGACCTCTTTCAGGAGGGTGGGATCCGGATTGAAAGCACTAATGCCCAGCATTTCAACTTTCACTGAATCAACTAACAATGCAGGGAAGCTCTCAGTCAAAGAGTTGGTGATAACAGGAAGAGCTTCCGAAAATTCAGCGCTCAACCCCGTCGCCAACAAATTTGAGCCGAAGCCTGTTAAAATCTGCATATAATCAGCCAAGAATCCCGTGATGGGTGCATCCTGTTGCGTTGTGGCGGCTGATTGACCAAATTCACCGACTAGGACTTTACGACCTATATACCAAACTTGACCACCAATTTCCAAATAGTCTGCCAATACTGCATTGCGATTATCCTTGTAACTTGTGCCGGCTGGACCATTCGCATCATCACCATAAAGGATGACAAGCTTATACTGGTTTATCAGTGACATTGGAATCGGACAACTACTGAGAGGATTGAAATTGCTATTATCCTTGTAGCGCACATCCACACCATCCATTACGTAGTTATCATTATTAAGTGTGCCTTCGATCTCGCTGAGGATATCAAGATAGAAATCTGTTGTTATATCTTGACCGGGATCATTATCGATTTCAAAAATACCACTGTTAACAGTTTCATCAACCAACAGAATGTGATGTTCGAATGAGGGTTGGATCAGATTAAAGGATATAGTTGCCGGTTCTTCGCTTATGGTTAAACCATCGTCACGAACCCATACTGAGAAGATGTATGATCCAGTCTCCAGGCCGGACAATTGGATCTGTGTCGTTTCAGACCATTCATTATTGCTTTGATCCCATAAGGTATCGCCCGGGGTTTTTATCAGATAGTAAGTGAATTCTAATGGAATCTGATATAGTTCTTTATCGTCCGGATCATCCGCTCGCCAGTTGAATGCGATTCCAGGCCAGAGTGGCGTAATTTCAGGCAGACTGAAGAGAGTATCCTCCACTATATTGTTCAATGCATATTCAGTTTCAGCAGATTCCAGCAATTTGATTTCAGGGTTATTAGGAGGATTATTAGATCGGTAGAAGGTCTTGAAGACCAAGCCTTCGCTTTCTTTATTAAGATCATCGACCGCTTTGAGGAAGATAACGTGCTCTGTCGTATCACCGCTTTGGGTGAGCAGGTATATCCGGGCGGACATCGCGGTGGTATCAACCCAGGTCAGTTCGCTGTAATGATCGTAGTAATAACCGGGATCATCGCGGAAGTTTTCGATGAACACAGGATCAGAGACGTCTGAGTAGCGATAGTATTCGACGAAACCGTCTGAGTCTTCACCTTTCCAATAAACGTTCGGAGCGAAGGAGACGACATAGTAATTCGTTATGGTGAACGAAAAATCTATGAAGTAGGCGCCGCCTGCATTCATAGCTCCGCCTGAAAGAGCCTGTAAGACAGCAATCGTATCGCTGCCGGTGAAGACCTGATAGTCCATCTGGTAGTCTTCGCCTCTGTCGAAAAAGGTGGTATCCGGGATTTCAGCATTGGTGAGAGCATAGACCCGCTCCGACTCTTCGATCATCAGAGCGCCCTGCATATTCAGAATGGTGACGTCCTGATTAAGGGCAGATACGCCAAACGGCATCCCGTAGTGCTTCGTCGTATCCGCACCGTAAGCGTCAGTCGGAACGTTGACAAATTCAACGAGCGGCGCTTGATTGGTCGATATCTCTCCGGTAAGCTCACCGCAGCCTTGTATGATGACTAAGCTGATGATGATCAGTAATCCGAATCCGGCTGTTATCTTCAAACTATCTGTGGACATCTGAAACTCCCACAAAGAGGTGTATTCGCTTTGTCAGTTTGGTTGATTTAAGGGCTCGTCCGCCTGGACGGCCTATAATCCGATCCCTAAAGTGAAGAAGGAAAAGGACCCTAATTTTTCCACCTTCGTAAAGGCGTAGTCGATCTGGAGGTCGATAGTCGGCAAATTGAACTTCATCCCAGCGCCGAGGCATAATCCGTCGGTTGAAAGCATCCCATTTTCATTGATAATGGGATACTCTACGAAGGGATCCTTCTCATTGTCTTCGACATATTCATCCCAACTGTAGCGCTTGCCGCCGTTAATCTTTTTCCCGAACCTCAGGAAGCCGGTCTTCATAAACCCATATTCCAGACCGATGTTGTACTGCTCCAGGTTATCGTTGGGGTGAGATCCCTCCAAAGCCAGAGTCAGTCCGTGTTCTTCTGTGTCGATGAGGCGCATGGATCCACCAAACTTGAAGTTGATGGGAACTGGGAAAGGACTGTTAACAAAGTCCATGTCCGGCCCGAAGTTAGTGATTGCCATAGCGATGATCACACTTTTCCAACCGGTTTCATAGAACGTCCCCACGTCGAACGCGACGCCGATGGCTTTCTGATCCGCCAATCTCTCTTCGAGGTACTTGACAGTACCACCCACGGAGAATTTGTCGGTCAGTTTCTGGGAATAGGTCAATCCCGCTGACATATCGGAAACAGTAAACGTTCTTCCCGTACCAAACGGACGTTCCGGTGTTGTTTCGATCATTTCATCGGTGTGCAGGAAGGTAATCTGAGCGCCAAAAACACCGTTCATTTTCGGCACTGGCCAAGCGATACCCGCATACTCTAATGCGATCCCTGCAGGATAAGCGATATGCGTCAGAATCACGTCCGGTTCATCAAGTTGCATTAAACCGCCCGGATTGTACCACAGCGCTGAGGCATCATCTGCGACACCGATAAAAGCTTCTGCCATTCCCATCGCCCGGGCACTGACGCCAACTTTCAGGAATGTGACGCCTGCCGTACCGACCTTGGCCTGACCCCAGCATAAACCAGGGACAACCAACAAAATTACCAGAGCTATGAGGCTAATTTTACGCATGATTGAGGCTCCCGTAGTCCGGAGACTTTAAATCATATCATTTAAAGCGTCGATCAATTCTATCAACGCTGCTCGTCCTTCGATTGTCGCCAGATTAAAGTCATTCGGATCTGGCACCGGCGAATATCCAACTGAGGGGTCAGAAGCGAGGGCAATCGCTTCAGCCAGACTCGCTTCAAAATCAGCTAAGAAATAATAGTTCTCAGCACGCATGACTCTAAGATCCAGATAATCGATATTATGATTATGCTCGAATTCCCAGTCTGCGTCAAGATTCAGGCTTAAATCGATCATTTCATTGGAAAGATTCCAGTCTTCCGCTATCTGACTGGAAAAGGCGTATCCCGCGGTCGCTTCAACATGTTCCGGATCGATCGCCATAGCAGTAGAAAAGACAAACGCGGATTGGTCTAACTCGTTGTATTCGATGGTTACCCAACCCAGGCCAGTTAAGCATTCCAGCAAGTATCCGAGCTGCTTCGCCATTTCTTCCACTGCTATTTGAAGGGCAACAGTGTCCCCGATAGCAGCCGCTGCAATGGAGTCTTCCAGGGCTAAATCGTAAGCGTTTCCAGCTTGATTCAAGGCCGGATTGAAGGCATCTGCAGAATCTTGCCAGCGTCCAGACTCGTAATGACTCCATCCCTGGTTAATCAAGCTGCCGGTATCCATACTTTGATAGGGATCGACGCCGCTATCTTCTTCACAGCCATAGAAAACGAAAACCGTAAAGACCAGAGAAAGTACTAAAAGGATTTTAACACGTTTCATGGATTGAACTCCTGACGTCTGTTCAGCTTAACGCAGCAGTACCATTTTCTTACTAATGACTTGGCTGCCTAATTGCAGTTTATAGAAGTACACACCGCTGGCAACAGACAGACCTTGTGTATTCATTCCGTTCCAGCGAACCTGATGATACCCAGGCTCGGCAACACCGTCAAACAGAGTTGCAATTTTACGACCCATCAGGTTGTAAACATCCAGACGGACTTTATTCAAAGTGGGAACAGCAAACGATATCGTTGTTTCCGGGTTGAAGGGATTGGGGTAGTTCTGGTTCAAAGCCAGTTTACTCGGCAGAGCGATCATGACATCCAGAGATTCGCCCCACACCATACGATAGACACCCAGCTCTGCGATGTCAGTCCAGATTTTACTGCCGGATGAATTCATATAGCTGGCAACCGGAGTCCAGAAATCGCCGTTCCAGAATGCAACGGCGCTGTGTTCAGCGGAACGGCCTGATAACATATCATCATCGACGCTGAACTCCAGGCGGCCTTCTTCTATGGCAACGCCAGAGAAGATCTCGTAAGCTTCGCTTATGAACTCCATGCCCTCTGCAGGGACACTGCCAAGATCGGATTTGAGGATTCCCCACATACCGTTTTCATCTGCGGCTCGGCCAGAAATGCTGATTTCATTGTAGTAGCTTAAGAGTGAAATGTTCGAAGCCAGATTACGAGCTGTGAATTCAAGCGTATCCGCGTCAGCCTCACCCATGATGTTGGTGTAGCTTATGATAGCTCGTGTCGGTTCACCCTCTTCTTGCTGATATAGAGGAAGGTTATAAATCATGGGCGCTATTTCGGTCATATATCCGCTGTCAACCATGGTATATTCCAGTGTGTCGGGCAGATCCTGTTCGACTGCGAGATAGGGGGCCTTTTTCAAAGGAATGGTTGAGGTGAGGACGAAATCAAGGGAATTTTCATGAAGACCATTCTGCAGCAACGCGATGGTGACATCCCAACCTATGACCGACAAGCCTCCTTCAAATCCAAGTTCATCGCCTGCGTCTGATGCCGTCAGAAGCGTCGAGGTTTCGCTCAGTTGATACTTGGCCGCAATCGCGCCGGATAGTTTAAATTGTGGATCCACGTTGAGATTTTCCAACCCATCGAAGATGGCGCCATCAGCCATTAAAACGTCGCTGAAGGAGATGGCTACATCAGTACCTGAAGTACATAAGGCATCGTTCGTGACGTTATCCCAGGTCGGTGATCCCAAGATCGAGTTATTGATCATAGTTTGATCGCCATACTGGGCAACCATCAGCCAGCCAGCCAGAGTATCGCTCGAGGCGGCAAAGGTGCTGTAGCTGATCACTGACCCGGCATTGAAGGTATAGAGGCCGCGTCCTAAGATGGCAGTATTATCTGCTACCAGACATTTTATGATCAAGGGCG
>JAHJDJ010000366.1 GCA_018812585.1 bacterium | reverse complement strand
GTCACCGTCTGCGTCAATGTCACAGAAATCTGTTGAGGCACGCTCGTCCACCTCGATTCCCTCAAAGTAATCAGTGACTAGTGTGAAATTAAATTCGCTAGGAGTTCCATCATTACGGTAAAACGTAATTTGGTTAAATCCACAGAATAAGTCATAATCTCCATCGGCATCAATGTCAACTAATTCAGGTCCGTAGTTCGATGGAGGATAGGGAACTAGATCATCGTTTTCCAATACGAAATCCGGAGATTGCGCTGTTCCAGAATTGCGATAAAACAGGACATGATCATATCCGTCGCCAATTACAAGATCCAGATCCCCGTCGGCGTCAAGGTCTCGGAAACAGGGATTCGAGTAAGCATTAACTTGAATTGAGTCAAAGAAGAGGGACTCCAATTGAAAGCTTGGATAGGATTGACTTCCGCTATTCTTATAAAGCTGGAGTCTCCCCCAAAAACCTCCTACGAAAAAATCCTGGTCGCCATCAGCGTCGATGTCAGCCACAGCAGGCACGGATTCGTAAGCGCCGCCGGAAAACGGGGAATGCAATTGCCAACCATACACCTCCACCGGAATCCCTTCCGGCTCGAATTGGAACTCAAAATCCTGGGCAATCAGGAGGGAGGGGAGGGTGAGTAATATGATCAGGGTGCGCATGGGGGGCTCCGTTTAATAGGATTTTTGTTGTCTGAACCGCGGATTCTCACGGATCACACAGATAAACGCGGATAGAAATCCGTGCAGATCAGTGAAGATCCGCGTCGATCAGCGGTTCAGACAGAATTCTTACACCTCTGGTACCTTCAATATACCACCATTCCTCCAAAATGTCAAGCGCGAAGTTGGTCTGAAATGAGATTTTCGCATAATCCCCCTAATCACCACATTGACGATTTAGCATTGGACTTTGTCGGGGGCGAGAGGTATATTTTTGGATGAGATTGCCGCACTGCATCCCGACTTAGTCGGTATTTCGTTCGCAATGACTGCGCGAGGTCAGGGCGCCTTAATGACGTTAATTCGTTTCATGCAATTTTTTCATGAATGGCACGCCCTTTGCTTTTACCTTACCCTGTCCCACGAAACGGGCGGTTTATGCGTAAAACCACCTTCAGTATGTAGCGAAACAATACAAATACAACCTCCCAGAGTCAAAATTAAGGACCCAAGGAATGAAACACGCACGTCTATTTGTACTGCCGGTGCTGCTTGTCATGTTGACCGGCTTTGTCTGGGCAGAAGACCAGGGATTCCTGCGCTATCCCGACGTCCACGGCGACAAGGTGGTCTTCACCTCCGAAGGCGACCTCTGGATCGCTCCGGTCAAGGGCGGCACTGCCACCCGCATGACTATCCACGACGGCGAAGAGAGCTACGCTAAGTTTTCCGCTGACGGCAAATGGATTGCTTACAGCGGCGAATACGACGGCAACCAGGACGTCTACCTGATCCCCGTCAGCGGCGGCGAACCCAAACGCCTGACCTTCCACGGCAGCGGCGAAGGCGTCGTCGGCTGGTCCAGGGACAATCGCATCATGTACCGCTGCCGGTACAACAGCGGTCAGTACGACTACGACATCTACACGGTTTCCCCTGAAGGCGGTTATCCACAGAAAATCGAACTGCCCCGCGCCGCGCTGGCTTCCTTCGAGCCTAAAGGCACCCGCATTGCTTATCAGGAAATCTTTCGCAACAACGCCACTTGGAAGCATTATAAGGGCGGCCTGGCTGACCGTATCTGGGTCGCCGACCTGGAAAAGGGCAAATACGGTAAGAAACCGATTTCAACCTACGACGGTCACAACAGCTATCCCATGTGGATCGGCGAGCGCATCTATTTCCTGTCAGACTCCACAGGCCGCAAGAACATCTGGTCGATGTTACCCGACGGTTCCGATCAGAAACAGCACACCTTCCATAAGAAATGGGACGCCCGCTGGCCCTCCGATGGCGGCAATGTCATCGTTTACCAGCACAAAATGGATCTCTGGAAATTCGATACCCGCAGCGGAGATTATGCACAGATCCATATCCAGTTGCCATCAGAACGGCTGCGCACGCGTGACCGCAATATCGATCCCTCCGGCTACATCACCGGTTTCGATCTGAATGAAGACGGTAAATGGCTGGCAATTTCATCACGTGGTCAACTGTTCGTAGCGCCCACCAAGAGCCGTGAAACTCTGATCCGCCGCATCACGCCGGATTTCAAGAGCCGGGCCAAGAGTCCGCTCTTCGTGGATAAGAAGCTGTACGCCATCACCGACCGTTCCGGCGAAGATGAATTCTGGGCGTACGATCCCTTCCTGAAGGAAGATGCCCAGCAGATTTCCAAAGGCAACAAAATGTGGCGCTACGAAGCGCAAGTGTCGCCCGATAAAAAGTCAATCGCCTATAGCGACGGCGATTTGATCCTTTGGATCATGGACGTTGAGACCGGCAAATCGAAGAAGGTCGCTCAGTCTGAATGGTGGGAACTGCGCGATTTCGCCTGGTCGCCGGACAGCCGCTACCTGGCTTACGCCGATAACGTCAATCAAACCATCCACCAGATTCACATCTACGATACCGAAATTAAAAAGGATCACGTGATCACCGATCCCTGGTATTCCTGCTACTTGCCCACCTGGGATCCTGACGGTAAGTATCTGTATTACCTGAATGAATCCAACTTCGATCCGATGCGCGGCAGCTACGGTTCGCAGTTCGTCTATCCTGAACCGGATAAGCTGTACATGGTGCTTTTAGCGGACACGACACGCAGCCCTTTTGCGGCTGATACTACCCTCCTCTGGTCGCCTGAACCGGAAGAAGAAGACGAGGAGAAAGATGAGGAGAAAGAGGATAAGGATGACGAAGAGAAAGAAGATGACGAGGAAGAAGAGTTAGTGGTAACCATCGACTGGGAGGGTCTGGAAAACCGCGTCATCGAACTGCCGGTGGAAGCGGGATTGTACTTCGGCTTGAAAGCAGTCGAAGGCGCGCTTTACTACATGTCCCATCCGCCTGGAGACTATGAAACGTCATTGAATATCTTCGTTATCGAAGATCGTGAATCCTCCACCGTCATGAGCGGCATTGACAACTACGACGTATCAGACGACAATAAGGTCGTGGTGGTACTGCAGGGCGGCAGTTTCATCCGCATGGACGCTGGGGCCACCGATGCGCCGTCCGGTACTGGCGACGACGATCCGGCGGTCAAGCTGAACGGCTGGTTTGTCAAACTGAACCCTCAGCAAGAGTGGAAGCAGATGCTGCACGAAGCGTGGCGCATCCAGCGCGATTTCTTCTATGATGAGAAAATGCACGGTTTGGATTGGCCCGCAGTTTACGATCATTATAAAGGCCTCGTCGACCGTCTTTCCACGCGCAGCGAATTGAACGACCTGATCGGCGAAATGATTGCAGAAATGAACATCGGCCATGCCTATGTTTTCGGCGGTGATCTTTATCAGCCTGAACATATCAGCGTGGGTCTGCTGGGCGCAGACGTCAGCCGGGATGACGCCACCGGTTACTTCAAGCTGGATAAAATCTACGCCCCGGATCTCTCTTTCGAAGACTGGAACTCACCCCTGGTGAAATCCGGTGTGGACGCCAAAGCAGGCGACTATATCATCGCCATCGATGATATTCCCTGCAACACGGTCAACGATTATCTCGAATTGATGCAAAACAAAGCCAACAAAGACGTCATCCTGACATTGAACCGTGAACCCACCGCGGAAGGCGCCCTCGACGTTATCGTCAAACCGATCAGCAGTGAATACGAGATGCGTTACTGGGATTGGGTGCAGGATCGCCGGGCATACGTGGAAAAGAAGACTGGCGGCAAGGTCGGTTACATGCACATGTCCGATATGGGTTACGACGGCCTCTGGCAGTTCGGCCATGAATACTATGCTCAGTATCACAAGAAGGCGATGATCCTGGACGTGCGCTATAACGGCGGCGGCAATATCGCGGACATGCTGTTGTCCCAGTTGAACCGCAAGATGTGGGCGGTGGGACGCGGCCGCCATGGTGGGACCGGCCCAACACCGCCGGCGGCTTTCTACGGCCATTACGCCATTCTGTGTAACGCCGAAACTGGTTCCGACGGTGAAACTTTCACCCAGGGAGCTAAACTTCTGGATCTGGGTCCGGTTTTTGGGAAGCGCACCTGGGGCGGCTGGGTCGGTATTCGTTCGGATAAGCCTCTGAATGATGACGTCTGGTACACCACGCCGGAATTTTCCGGTTGGGGCGCCATCGGCGAAGAGAAAGGTAAGTGGTTGATCGAAGGTCCGGGCGTTTACCCCGATTACGACATCGAACAGGACCCCGGTTCAGTTCTAAAGGGTGAAGATCCGCAGATGGATGCAGCCCTCGATTACCTGCTGAAGAAACTGCGCGAAGATCCCATGGAATACGAAGATGAACCGAAGATTCCGAAGAAGAAAGTCAATTTCCCAAAATAGCTGTAAGTCTTCAGCAAACAGCAGTCAGCATTCAGCTGAAAACGCCCCGATTTTTCGGGGCGTTTTTTTTATCATAGTCATCGCGAGGAACGCAGTGACGACGCGATCTCATTCAAATAATAAGCAGTCATTGCGGGGAAGTTCGACG
>JAHJDJ010000365.1 GCA_018812585.1 bacterium | reverse complement strand
GGAGTATTTAGATGCAAAGCAGGATCAAGAGGAACGTCGGGAGCTGAAGCAGGAGATTGATACATATTTAGATCAACTGAAAAAGATGAAAGGTGCAATTGATAAAGCAGAAGCGGCTTTAGCGCAATCTATAAAGGAAACAAAGCAACGAGCAAAAGAACTCAACACGGCTGAACACAATCTTGAATCTCAGTTAGTAAAATCAGGATTCGCCGATGAGGACGCCTACCACGCAGCTATAATGAACTCGGATGAGCTGGCGGAACTTGATAAATTAATCCAACAATACAATGATGATAAGGCGGCGGCCGAAGATCGCTATATGAAGGCAAAGCAGAGGGCTAAAGGTGTAGAACCACCCAACCTCGAATTACTTCGAGATGATAGCCATGAAGCCCAGGAGAAAAGGGATGAAATTCGAGATGAGAAGACACGTGCTGAGGAAAGCCGGCGACATCTCGATCGATATAACGTACAGGTTCAAGGTTTAAAAGGCAAACAAAAAGAGCTGGAAAGTCTCTTCGGAATAGTGGGCGATCTGGCTGATGTCACAGCAGGATCGAATCCACGCCGTATCAATCTGCATCGATTCGTGCTGAGTGTTCTTCTGGATCAAGTTCTCCAGGATGCCAGTATCAGATTGAAGCAAATGAGTGGTGGTCGTTATCAAATGTATCCCAGTGAAGAAGTGCAGTCTGGATCAAGAACAGGTGGACTCGGAATCATGATCCATGATCATTACACAGGCGAGAGCCGGGAAGCCTCTTCACTGTCTGGCGGCGAGACATTTTTGGCTTCGCTGTCTTTAGCCTTGGGTTTAGTAGATGTTGTCCAAGCCCATGCCGGAGGTATATCATTGGATACAATATTTATCGATGAAGGATTTGGTACTTTAGACCCAGAAGCACTTGATAACGCTTTAGATGTGCTCTATAAGCTCCGCCAACCAGGCCGTTTAGTGGGTATTATATCACATGTCACCGAACTCCAAAGACAAATTACAACCAGGTTGGAAGTCTCTAAAACGCAACATGGTAGTAAAGCTTGTTTTGTGCTGGATTAGATCTATCTAAATGGAAATTAGAATGCCCACATTACAGAATGCTATTCACTTAGCATTGCTTAATCATGAGAATCGGATAGATAAAGCTGGTAAGCCTTACATTCTGCATTGTTTGCGTGTCATGTTGAAGATGGACACTGAGGAGGAGATGATCGTAGCTGTTTTCATGACATCGTGGAAGATACTGAAATCAGTTTTAATGATCTGAAACATCAGGTTTTTGATAAATCAATTGTGAAGGTAATTGAAGCACTAACCCGAAAAGAAGAAGAAATATATGAGGAATTTATGGATTGTATAGCGCATAATGGGATGGCGACGAAAGTCAAGATCGCAGACCTTGAAGACAATATGGATCTAAGTAGAATAGAAAATCTGACTTCAAAAGATCTCGAACGCCTTGAAAAATACAGAAGAGCCTATAATAGACTAAAGAGTTTACTTGCAACCCTTCACACCTCCCCCTGACAATGACACCCAATATCCTGCCGTCGAATCAGCTTTTTCTGGAAGTTTAAGATCTTCCTGGTAACACCGTCAATGTCCATTTTCAAGGCTTTTTTACAGGCTTTCTCTGCCTTATTGAACTGACCGGACCTTCGCAATAGATCCACCAGCACCGATTCAGAATAACCCGCCTGCTTATCGTACTTTTCCCCCTTTTCCAGAGCACGTTCTATCATTATAACAGCTCGGCTGCGTAGCTCCAGGGCATGCTTACGCTTCTTGTTTCTCTTCGCGTCGTCGCAGATCCAAGCCCCGGAAATTATGGCCCAGGCTGCAGCAGACAGATTGCCTGCGTTCTCCTCCAGCAGGGCAAAGCAGAGAAACGTATTACAGAGTTCGGGGTAGTTCGGATCGTTCAGTTGGTTCTGGTAGATCTCTTTTTCCATGAAGCGTTTGCGTCCGAGAATCTTCGCATTCAATTCGGGTGCGCAATACCCGCAGCGTGGACAGCGCTGGATCCAGAATGGCATAGTTCCTCGAGCCATAGCGCCCGGTCTGCCGTCCAGATCCGGTTTGCAGAAAATGCTGGTCGATGCGACATTGTCATGATGGCTTCTTTTTCCGCAGACCGCACATTTGATCCTGGTTTCACAGATACTGGTCACGGAAAATCACCTTTTTGATCATTTTTGCAAAAGAAGTAAAGGGTTGATATTATTTGCGCTGAGATGCTTGAAGTAACTCGTGGATCTTCACCATAGCGAGGGTGTCCTGACCGCAGTATTGCAGTAGGTTGTTGTACAGGGTCTGCTTTTCTGGACCATCGGGAAGCCGGATCATCTCATTCCAGGTGATCTGGGCCGCGGTGCCATCGGGGACTGCCAGGCCAGAATAACTCATCGAGGGTACGATGACAGGTAGCACAGATTTGATACTGTTTGATCCCTTGAAGTGGTAATCGGAATAGTATTTTCTGAAGATGACCAGTTGATCCCAGAACCGCAGTGTCCATTGGAAAAGCAATTCTTTGTATTGTGGAAACCAACGAGCGAGATCGTTTAATATCCGTTTCTCGAAACCCGCGTTGTACGCTATGATCGATCCTGATGACCCAATAGCTTCCATCAACGCTTTGAGCAGCGGTTCTCGTGGATCCGTTTCATCATCATGCAGGAATTCAGGGTGTGTCAGATTGCCGTCTTTATCCAGAATATGACAGCTGAACTGGAACGGG
>JAHJDJ010000364.1 GCA_018812585.1 bacterium | reverse complement strand
GCCAAAACTGGAAGTGCCGCCAATTACGCGGCGCAGCATGACTGGTTTGGCGATCTTTGTTATTGCCTTGGTGGCGATAGGTTGGATAATCTGGGCTTCGCCCGGAACGTCTGTTGAGGCTTTTGCCATGCTGGGTATAGGCATACCAATCCTGTTTGTTCTGAAGAGCAGGTGGGTTACTATCATTGGCTTACTTTCGTTTCAGGTTATTGTCGCGTTTGTTTTCATGGGTAATTCTCTATATGCATTGTATGCTGTATTTGGTGTCGTGGGGGTAATTGTAGCATTTGAAGCATCTGCAATTATCTACATGCTTTTTGTCGCTGCTATCTGGTTTAGTAGTGTTACATCATTTACAACAAGTCCGCTGATATTGCAGTCGGTGGCTGGCGGTGCCCTGATTGTCGGTTGGATATTTCGTCAATTATCAACGCGCAAATCAATTGCGAAAAGCCTCTATTTTCCAGACCGATGGATACCCATTATTCTAGTGTCATGGGCTGCGTTTGGTGTCCTGATCTGGAGTGTAAATCCCGCAGATTCAGGATGGCTTCAGCTGAAAATGCTCGGAAGCGGGGTTCTCTTTTTCCTGTTGTCGCCCTTGATTCTTGAATCTGAACGACAACTTACCTTGGGTTTGTGGGCTTGGATCATCGCCGCATTCATTGCAGCATTTTCGACTCCAGTTTCCATCGGTCCTTTTTCAATTATTACAGACGAAATGAGTACGGAAGCTGCAATGGCGGCAAAGAATGTTACAGCAGCATTTCTGAGTTATTCGATATTCCTTGTAATTGCCTTCTATTATTATGCAAAGAACATCTACGCTAAAATGGGATTAATTTTGATTTGTACATTTCTTGCTATCGTCATTTTCTCTTTATACTCACGAGCTGCAACCGCATCGGCTGCTATCGCTTTTGCACTTTATTTGTTACTGGATATGTTCGTAGTTTCTCGAAACAAACAACCGTTGAAAATCATAGCTAAACTATTTTTCTTCGTCAGTTTAGGTATCATACTTTTGTTATCAGTTTATTTTTTAGGATTAGACGAAATGATCGGTTCATATTCTGATTTGTTTTATGGCGTTGGTGGAAGTTCAAGCTGGGAATTTAGATTGCTTGCCTGGGGAGTCGCACGAGATATGATTTTGGGAGAGGGACACATCATTCGCGGGTTGGGATTGGGAGCTTTTTGGGAATTAGGGCCATCTTATGGATTCACGGTCACGACACTCGAAGAAGATATGGCACTATTCAGTCCCCACTCTCTGTTTCTCGATATTTTGCTGCATTATGGTTTGGTCGGATTGATTCTGTTTTTAACCCTGATATACCAGAATATGAGAAGGCTCTGGATGATTTTCGCAAATTGTGAAAACGAGAAATTACGCTATATTGCTTTGGGTTTGTTCTGCGGTTTGTTTGCATTTTATCTGCATAATGTGATTGATGCGCAACTATATAATATCACCGACTATTGGATGTATTTAGGTCTGTCAGCAGCGTTGATAAATATCGCAGAACGTTATAACAGCCATCTAAATCCGAACAGCTCATAACTGTATACTAAATGCATCGCAGATCTGGTCTGGCAGCACATAAAGTGATAAGAAACTTAATTAATTTTTCCTCCCACTTAAAAATCGACTGTAGATGAAAACAAAATCTTATAAAACAGATTACATCACTATTTTGCTTCTTTTTTGCGGCGCATTGATGGTACATTCCCTCAGACTCTTTGATATGGATCTCTGGTTTGACGAAGTAGCGATTCTATTTCAGCTTGAATACGATTTTGCCGGTATCTGGGATTTCTGTAAGTCTGAAAACTTTCCCCCATTTTATCCTTGGATAGCAAAACTTTGGAAGATCACTTTCGGCAGCGATCTGGGAATCCGGTATTCCAGCGTCTTGATCGGATCTTTGATACCCTTGGCGTTCTATGCATTAGGGCGGGAAGTAGGTAACAGAAGGTTTGCCGTCCTGGTTGCTATAACAGGTATCTTTTCCGGACCGATACTTTACTTTTCCCAGATTATTCGCATGTATGGTTTGTTCATTTTGCTGGCATCTCTTTCTTATCTCTTCTTCATAAAAGCCCTTCGCACTGATCATTGGAAGTACTGGTTTTTAACCGCGCTGGTGAATCTGTTGGCGTTTTATACCTTTCTGTTTGCTGTGTTCTTCATTGCAGCTGAATTCGTCATAGTAGTTTGGCTGAGACGACTCGAGTTTCGCAGGTATTTTCGCCCGCTCTTAGCTCATCTACCGTCATTTCTATTGATATTGCTCTGGATCACAACTTTTTTTACGAGATACAGGGTGCATGGATCTTATCTTACACCCAGTCCACCGATTCAAGAGTTTTATGAGAGCTGGGTTTATTTCGGAACGGGTGTAAATTTTGGGAATTGGCCTATTGCGTTCGTAATCAATCTGCCAATTTTGATCGGTTTCATATTTGGTTGCTGGCGGTCATTGACCAAAGGAATAACCAGTGTATTCGTCTGGCTCTTTATCTTAAGTGTCCTGTTCGTGCTCTCAACATCGCTGGTCGGTGCCGGATTTTTCTGGCGGCGCTACATGTTGTTTCTGCTTCCGATATACCTGCTCATCGCTATTTATGGCTGGTATTGCCTATCCAACAATAGAGTCAGAAATCTCGGATTATCAGGTGTTTTTTTAGCCCTTATATTGGGGACAGCCTTCTATTACAGCAATTATACAGAGGCACACGATTTATTCCGCAACCGCTGGCATACCATTGAGCGCATTGATGGGCATTCCATGTCGAAAGGCGCCCAGGATATCACTGAATTGTTTCGTGAGGGGGATGTCATCGTTCATTACTCTACTCCCTCAGTCAGAAGTTTCACATTTTTCCCATTTATCTATTATCACAATCGGAAATATTCCGAGCATCTTTTAGCTGAGGATGGGGTGGCAGATCATGCGGGAGTTCAGTATTTGAAGCCTGGTGATACCATTGCCAGATACGCAGACCTGGATCCCGAACCTTTTGGTATATTCATCGTCACCTTATCAGATGCGGCGGTATTCACGGCAGATATCCTGGAGTCAGAAATGGTCCTGTCAAAACCATTAAAAGGTATGACCTTCTTAAACGAAATCTTCGCGGCCGAATTTAAACCAGAGAAAACAATTACACACGGTAATATATCAATTATCTATTTTGCAAAAGCTGATGTTAACACTACAACTAAATATAATACTCATGAGATGGGCAACTAATTCTTATTACCATTGCTCTTCTGGTGATTTGTTTATGGTCCGCGGTTGATTCATCGCACTGTTTTTTATATTATTCTGGCTTAAATTTTTGGTTTGGTTCTTAACTGCTATGCATGGAATCAGTTGCCACAATCATAGAAAACAGGCAATCAACTGGATTTATGATCACCAGACTTTTTGAAAAACTGGATCACTGGGCAGAATCCCGAGCCGTAGACAAGCATATTATCGTAAAGATATTTCTGGCGGCTCTAGGTGCGCGCTTGTTACTGATATTCATGCACTATCATGTCAACCTGATTTCAGACATGCTGGGGTATCATGAAGCGGCGATCAGTCTGCTGAATTATGGTGAATTTCGGGTTAAAGGCCGCTTGAGCGCCACGCGGCCTCCGCTCTATTCGATTTATCTCTTTATGGTTTATTATCTCTTCGGTGAAGGTAACTTATTTGTGGTGCGCATCAGTCAATGCGTGATGGATGCTTTCACCGTTGCGATTACCTTTAAATTGACCGAAAAGGTATTTCATCGGAAGGCCGCGGTCTGGGCCGCTTTATTGTATGCTTTCTATCCAGCCGTCATCGGATTCTGCGATCAGATTTTGACAGAGACCTTTTTTACGTTCTTGTTCATGGCGACGATGTATCTGCTCATTGATATGCCTGAAAGTAGATACAAAACTGTC
>JAHJDJ010000363.1 GCA_018812585.1 bacterium | reverse complement strand
CCCTGCAGGTCGTAAACGGCTAGTGTAACCTGGCTATCGGCGGGAAGCTGGTAGCTGAAAACTGTGCTCGGATTGAAGGGATTGGGGGAATTGGTTATAAGCTGGCAGCTATTCGTAATCATTTCCTTGTCAGATGTATCGTCAAAGGATTCACCACTGTTTTCCCATCCATTTTGAGTGACACCTACAGTTGTCTCAGTCTTCTCGAATTCAAAGCTGGCGGTGTGCCAGGTAATATCGGGATAGCCGCCGGTGTAGACGTTGTAATTGTAGATTCCGTGAGGAGCGTTTCCGGGGACAGCCTGCGTCCGGAGTCGACTGATCGACGATGATGCAGGTATAGTTATCTCTGCGGGGCCTAAAATGGGCCCAAAGATATTGCTGTCAGGCAGCATAACATCGAACCAGATATCGGTGGTAATCGCATCCGGGGCATTGTTGGAGACGGTGACATCAAAATCGAAACTGCCTCCCATGGCGGGAATCTGAATGGGAGCGCCAAGGGGATCGAGAGTCACATAGGGTGACATGTAATCACCGGCTTGTTCAATCAGGTAGAGGCAGGGCTGCATATTTTCCGCGACCAGACCGGGAATGGCGCTGGCAGGCGGCCAGAAGGATGACCCGATTTCAAACAGCCAGGCCATGATGCGCGGTTTTTCCATCTGTTCGCCGTACATCCAATCGTTGGCGTCACCGTTCATCTCGTACAATACCATCCAGCCAGGTCCATAAGTGTAGCTGTTCCAACCGTACATCACAGTAGAGATAGTTTCAAACGCTGTATTTTCAGGAACATATCCGTTATGTGATCCGGACCAGGAATACATCATCAGGTTACTGTAAGAGTGGATATTCAGGCCGACAGAGAAGTTACGCTGGTTGCAGAATTGACGCACATTGTCAGTTTCCGGTTCTGAGAAAGGAGCTGTGCCTCGGTAGGTCGATGACGAAGGTACTCCTGACGAGCCGATATTGTCATACCCCCAATCATAGCCCCAGTTTCGGTTCAGATCGACGCCGAAGGAACCACCATTGTCGCGGCGGTTTTTACGCCACATCCCTCCGCCGAAGGGATTGATGGTTTCGTTATAGACGTACCCGTCCACGTTAAAAACCGGCAGGACGAAGATTTCACGAGTATCGACCAGATCGGTAATGTAGGGATCGGAACCGTAGTCATCGGTCAAGCGGTGAATCAGTTCCAGACAGAGCTCAACGCCGATCGGTTCGCGGGCATGTGTCAGGGCATTGAAGAAGACTTCCGGTTCGTCTTCGTCTATTTCAGGATTATCGGAGATTTTGATGACGTGCATTTCGCGGCCTTCGATGGTCTGACCGATGGAGAACGGCGCAGTTGTGATCAACGGGTGATCGGCGTGTACCTGGGTGATTTCAGCGACCATCTCAGACCAGGTATGATAGCCTCCCATGTCGTCTGAGCCGGATTGATCCTGGTAATGACGCACCATGTCGTCAATCTTGATTTCTGCCTGATAACCCAGAGCCTGAATGCGCGCATATTCGTCGGGATGTGCGACCAGATCGAGATAAGTTTTCTTGTCGCTCTCGACGATATCCAGACCCATTTCAAACAGTGGAATCAAGCTGGTTGGACCGCTGATATCGACGCGTACCAGCAGGTAGGGCGGTTCTTCGGCTATTGCCGATGATACAGTTCCTATAATCAAGACCGCAATGATAACCATGGTTGACTTCAATTTCATCTTGCTCCCTCGCCTGATGTTGTTTCTGCCTTTTATTAATATAGCAAATTTTTCTGTAAAAGGCAAAGAGATAATTTGGATAAAGTAAAAAAAAGGGGCGAACAATTAGGCTCGCCCCTACGAAATCGACAGACAAGAATCAACCAAAGGCTGACAAGTGTCTATCCTCCAAAATTTTAATGGCAGATTCCAGACAAGCTGGAATGACATCGTTGATTGCTACTTCAGCAGCACCATCTTACCGCCCAGGTGTTGATCACCAACATTCAGGACGTAGAGGTAAACGCCGGATGCCATATTCGATGCATCCCAGCCGACATGGTGAATACCGGCATCGCGGTAACCGTCGACCAGCTTGGCGACTTCACGGCCCATGACATCGAACACCTTCATCGACACGAAGCCGCCTGCGGGAATGCTGTACTGCAGGGAGGTGGTCGGGTTGAAGGGATTGGGTGAAACTACCGCATTAATCATGGTAGCCATGTCTAATTTATATTCCAGATTCGCTGTTAACCTCTGTTCAGAGTTACTAGTTGCAGAACCACAATTGCCGACAACTGTTTTTTCGACTAAAATAGTATCAGCAGCAAATATCAAAGAGGGTGCCAGCCCCACGATACTAATAATTTTATACAGTCCTGGTTGTATCTGAGCAGGGAATAATTGTGATTCGTTCCACCAGTTGATTCCAGGATCAAGATTGATTGAAATCGGGGCAGTTACCAGGTTATGGTAATTATTTTCAGGTAGATTTACTTGAGTCCAATAATCTGTGGTTTGGTTTTCGAGCTGAGTGTTCAATACAGATACATCATACCTGACATTCCCCCCCGTTGCAGGGACTAGCACTGGAGTAATAACTGGATTCAACTCGATTGTGATACTGAGATCTTCTTCCAGTCCTACAAGAACCGCCAGAGATGTTGCAATAATATCATTTGCTGTAGTAAGAGTGAAGGAATTGACCGGCGCCAAATTTGTCAGAGGAAATTCGAAATAATCTGCCAAATAACCCAGATTTGCATTAAACACTGTGCCCGGACCAGCAAGAATCTCTCCATTAAACTGGATCATCTCTCCGCTGGAGCCAGGATTTCCAGATTCCACCACAGCCGAAATATACCCGTTAGTCCCCGAAAAACCATCAAAGCAGGTTGTAGAGGATGTATGCTGCAATACCTCCATTCCATCATTTACTACGATTCTGACATTCGGTAATTCCGGGTGTTCAAAGATTATCAATAGATACGCAACTTGGCAACTATAAAGGTTGAAACTTTGGAACCGGTATGATCCGTTTCCTGTTACGATATTCGTTACATCATGGCGATAGTAGTTGTAAACTTCCCCAGGTAAAAAGGGATCTTTGTCAGTAGGCGTTGTAGTATCAAGTGAAACCTCATTGAAGATCGTCCAAGATTCAACTGGGTCTGGCTCATAGCTTAAGTTATCGTGACAGTAGGTTGCATAGATGATTTCTGAATTAGGTGGGATATCATCAATATTGAAAACGCCAGAGGGCATGCTTGCACCGGCAAGAGCTAAGGCAACAATCCGTACACTACCCTGACCTTCCCACTCGAAACTTGTCGTCAAGGGATTGTCTGCGCCACAATCGGTCAGCCCTTTCATTCTAGGTGATTTGAAACGTGGATTGGCAACATCGGTCGATTGCAGGAGATCGTCAGGATCTTGCAGAACGTTCTTCTCGTCGGATATGGCATAGGATGCAAATCCAAAGACCAATACAGTTAGAAGTATAGAGTGGATTGAAATTTTCATATACCTCTCCAAGAAATTGATTTTCAGATATCTCAATAATCGTAGATTAAGGGCGAGGCTTCTGTCGGAAGACTGACAATCCACCTCGCCCCTACATTACCAATTCTAGCTTCTACTTCAGCAATACCATCTTGCCACCCAAGTGTTGATCGCCCACATTCAGGACGTAGAAGTAGATGCCGGATGCCATGTTCGATGCATCCCAACCGACGTGATGAATACCGGCGTCGCGGTAACCGTCGACCAGTTTGGCGACTTCACGGCCCATGACGTCGAATACCTTCAGCGACACGAAGCCGCCTGCAGGGATACTGTACTGCAGGGAGGTGGTCGGGTTGAAGGGGTTGGGATAGTTCTGCGATAAGCTGAGCTGATCCGGAACTGGCAAATCAACCTGGCCGGTGATGATTTCATCGAAGGGATTCGGCACACCATCCGGCACGAAGGGTTGGAAGTTTGCCACCGCGTCATCACCTGATTTCTCGAAGGGGAAGCTGGATTCGTACCAGACTTCACTCGGGTGATTGCCCAGACGTCCAAACATATCATAGTTTCCTGCCGCATAGGCGGACGGAACCGGGTAGAACATGTTGGGTCGGTTGATGGTCCAACCCGGCAGATAGTTGCTGAAGGCACGTAAGACAGCCGTGGTGGGTGCGCCTCCTTCATAGACGATATCCAGCCAGGCGTCGAAGTTAGCAGGGGTGGTTCCGACATTCTCGACGTAGACGTCGAAATAAAGGTTTCCCCCAGCAGGCGGAATCGGCGAACCGGACACGTAAGTCAATGCGATGGTCAGGTCGGGAATGACGACTGGCGTGGTGAAGAAAACAGCCACACCCTGCGCCACCATTGGAACGTGTGGGTCTAAACTGTTGTTATACAGCAATTGCAATCCTGTCGATTCGACAGGATCTTCGATACCGACGGTGCATGCCGAGGGATCGGTGATGCCGTTATACTGGAACAGAATCTGACCATCGCCTGTGGTGGTCGTGTGATAATCAGGATCGTAAAGCACGATTTCGAAGGTTTCGAAGGCAGTTTCCGGCAGATACTGACGCACCTGGTAGAATTCCACGATATAGGTGTGGTTGGCGGCATCGTGGTAGGTGGAAACCGAACCGGACTGCTGCGGTGACAGATCTTCCCAGAAGGGGGCGATCATCGCTGCAGGGCCGTCTGAATCAGGGATACCTGAATTGCTGTAATCCGTATCGGTGGTACTGCCCATGGCGATCCAGCCATTCGAGCAGACTGAGATCTGCGTGAAGTTCTGGCCATAGTACTGGAAATCGAAGGGTAGAGTCAACTGCACGGTTTCGTCGTCCTGGGTGAAGTTGATCGGGGTACCAGAACCACCAGCAGTTGGTTCGATTTCGATCCAGTCAAAGACGGGGCCGCCTTCATCTAAATTGTCATAGGCCATGTAACCATAGGCATCGGGTCCCATCGGCTGGTACAAAGGATCACCAACGATCAGGTCGAAGGAACTGGTGCCGGTGTAGCCTTCATTGCAAGACCATTCCAGACGGAAGCTCACAGGATATTCCAGCGGTGCGCTGGAAGAAACGTCGATACCATAGGGTGTGTTTGCCGGAGCGTTGCCATGCGGATCCAGGTCTGGATAAGTTGAAGCGCTTTGAGTAATCGTGATATAGGGATCCGTGCAGACCAGATTTGCACTGATACCGGTACCGGTGATCCAGCCGTTATTCTGCAGGGTGGGAATGAAAGTCACCGATTCACCGGGATCCAGTCCACCGTTGTTGTTGCCGGAAGCATCGTCGATGACGCCGCCGGTATAAACCAGGCTGACCGGCTGCGGCATGAAGTTTTCAGCCTGCAACATCATAAAAAATGCCGGTTCGATGTTTTCGGCTACCAGACCGGGGATGGAGCTGACGCTGGGCCAGAAACTGGAGCCAACTTCAAAGACCCACGCCATAGTCTTCGGTTTTTCTATCTGCTCGCCATACATCCAGTCGTTGGCATCGCCGTTGACCTGGTAGAGAATTTCCCAGCAGGTGCCATAGGTATAGTTATTCCACTGGTACATCGTTGAGCATAGATTCTGGAATGCGGCGTTATCGGGGGTATAACCCCAGGGCGGATCGGGGATCGACCAGCTATAGAGCATCAGATCAGAGTAGCTGTGGAAATTCTGGGCTATGGAGAAAATGTGATCGTTGCAGAACTGACGCAGAGCTTCGGTTTCCGGTTCGGAGAAAGGGGCAGTGCCGCGGTAGGTTTCGGAACCGGTACTACCGGACGATCCGATATTATTGTAACCCCAATTAAAGCCGAAGTTGCGATTCAGGTCAACGCCATAGTTGCTGCCGTTGTTGCGGCGGTTCTTGCGCCACATGCCTCCACCGCTGGGTGAGGTCTGTTCGTTGTAGACGTACCCATCGGGATTGACGCAGGGAACGAAATAGATTTCGCGGTTATCGACCAGATAAGTTATATCGGGATCGATGCCATAATTACTGCAGAGTGAATCAATCAGCGCCATGCAGATGGTCATGCCGATGGGTTCACGAGCGTGTGTCAAGCCGTTGAAGAGAACTTCGGGTTCATCTTCATTGACAGCGGGATTGTCGGAAACCTTCATCCCCCAAATTTGACGGCCTTCAATCGATTCGCCGATGGAAAACACTTCTGAGGTGATATCAGGGTAAAGCACATGGAACTGTTCCATGTCGGCGCGCATTTCTGAGTAGGTGCGATGGCCTCCCATTTCATCTGTGGCGAAACGGTCGGCATAGTAAGATTGCATGTCTTCAATCTTCACCTGAGCGGCATAACCCAGAGCCTGGATACGGTTCAAGTCCTCAGGAAAGCAGACGACTTCCAGGTACTGTCCCTTGACGCCATCAACGATGTCCAAGCCTAATTCCAGCAGCGGCTTCATTTTGACATCAGGACCGGCGTCAACGCGGACCAGCAGGTAGGGTGGTTCCTCGGCGAGTAAGCTGCCCCAGCACCAGACCGATGCCAGCAGCGCAACCATAAAAACGGTCAGCAAGCGTTTCATAAGGGCTCCTATAGATTGGGTCTTATTGAAAGTGGTTGAGTTGAACGTTACACGTATCCTTTAATATAGCACATTTTTTTTGCAAAGTCAAGTACGAAGGTTAACTGAAGAAAGAAATCTTTTCTATTGAAATCGTCAATAAGTAAATATTTGTCCAGGATCAGATCAAAGGCTTGACAAGCGGTGATAAATTGCTTACATTAATCTACAGGTATGTTCCAGAATACACCTGAAAACGCGCACAAAAGTGGACTGGAAGTTGCCTTACTTTTTTTACAGGGTTGATCTGGTTGGAAATCTCGAAAAAACAATAACTAATAATGATACTGGAGAGGATATGCGCTACAAATCAAGTTTTTCTCATCTCGTCGTTCTATTCATTACTGTCGCATTGCTGACTGGCAGCGCAGTAGCACAGTGGGGATCAGCCGCGCTTGAGGGGATCTCCATCGGCCCTGAAAATGATGAGGTCGGACAAAGCAGCCTGGGGATTGATGATTTCGGCACGCTGCATCTAGTTTTCGACCGCATATCCGGTGGAGACCATAACTACTACTCGACTCAAAAAGTATATGGCTATGACTGGATCGATGCGGTTCCGCTGGGAGATCACAGTCATGTGCTGAGCGGTTTTCATCAGGACGTCCACAAGCCCGCTGGAATCGCCTATGTGGTCTATCTGGATAACGGACTCATTAAACTGGCAACTGCCTCAGACTGCACCTGGCTGTATTACGATTTACAAACACCTTACTTAGAACAGTTGATCGATCCGGCGGTAGCAGTCGATGGCAGCGGCAATGCTCATGTCGCATTTGTGGTATATCATGGCGGTCTCTATAAGATCGGTTACGGCTATTGGGATAACACGGCCGATTTTCATTACCAGATGCTGGAGGG
>JAHJDJ010000362.1 GCA_018812585.1 bacterium | reverse complement strand
GCGTGATCATGTAAAACAACCGCTGCACCGCTCCCGCAAATTCGATGCGTGTAACCGGTTCATCCGGGTAGAATTTGTGATCCTGAGATACTTCAAAGATTCCGGTAGCCACAAAATCTTCAATCGTAGATTCAGCCCAATGCCCTTTGATATCAAGAATATCATTCTGCGCTGAACCTCCTTCGGTATTAAACTCGAGCGGATTTTCAGACCGGAAAGTAAGATCAGGCGCTGTGCTGCTGGCTTCACGCCGCTTGATCCGTTCCACGACATTCAACTCTTCGATGAACAGCGTCGCAAGGTCTGCACGGTTGATTTCGTCCTGCAGAGCGATTAACTTGCCGTATTTTGTCCCTGGCCGCGCCTGCACAATCTTATGCACTAACTGCATCGCCAATCCAGCCTTTTCAGACCATAGACCGTCAAGCTCGATAGAGTTTCGCAGCATATCTTCCGAACGGCGGAAATTCAGAGCGTCTTTGTAGGCTAAACCCATGAAATAGTAAGCCGCTTCGCTCTGCGGATCGATTTTCAGCGCTTTCTCAAATCCTTTTTCGCAGTCTGCAATCCAATTCTTGTCTTCCTGCAAAATCGCATGATAACGGATGTAAGATATCCAGACATTGACATTGTCATCATCGATATCTCGTGCCTTGTCAAGGTGGTTGTCAGCTTCATTCAGGTATTCTTTCCTGACTTTCGACTTTGCATCCTTGATGTCAGAGGCCATTTCAGCATAAACGAGGCTCAAACCCGCATGGGCTGGCGCGTACTTCTTATCCAGCAGCAGCGCTTCCTGAAATTCTTTCTCAGCAGTTGTCAGATCCCCGGCTTCAAACTTTCGCATCCCCTGGTTATAATGGGTGGCAGGGCTGTCCAGCAATCCTTCAGCGGCTCGTTGTTTAGGACCACAACCTGCCAGCAGTAGAATCAATCCTAAAAAGCTGATTAATGTGATCTTCGGTATATATTTATGCATCGTAACCTCCCAATGAAAGTATCGCTTCTTTTCAATCCACAATAACAATTACCCGGCATTTCTCGAGGAAAGAAAGATTTTCGCGAAGACTATGCAGTTTTTCTGCATCTGCATTCGAAATGATGATGTCAGCGCGATTAGGTCCCACAGTCTTAATCCCTTTAGCAATTAGAGGATCACTGGCGACCCGATCATTCTCCAGGGCAGTATTTAAGTCCTTTTCATAGCCGACCATACCATATTTGATAGCCCAATCCCGGCTGACATAGCTCGATCCGTAGACTTCTTCGCCCTTTTCATTTAAAATACGCGGCGCCAGCGCGGGGCGGGCGCCCAATCCGGCCGCGTCGATAATCAGCCCTGAATAGGCATAACCATCAACTGCTGAAGCTAACGCGTGACCGCCGCCCATTCTTTCGGGCAGCATGACTTCCATAAAAGGTCCATCTAGACTCATCTCGATGGTGACCTCGATGGAACCATCGCTGTAATAGCGTTCTTCACCCACCATGCGATAATGCTTGGCAATTCCTTCAACACGGGTCTTGATCACGTCATTCGCCATCATCTGGTTTTCAACCGTCGTTTCCGACGTCACGTTGATTCCGTTGATGACTCCAAGCAGATTACGTAAAGCATCGTATTTTGCTGCAGTTAAGATACCTGCACGGCCGCCCTGACCGCCGGGCATACCGATCCCGGCCGCGGTGATGATCCGTTGAGTGTAATTCACGGATCCATTCATCCCCACCTGCTGAACCACTTCTTGAGCTCCAACAGGCAAAGAGAGCGGTAACGCCAGTGTTATGATGGCTATTAGTTTCAGATGTATTCTCATGACAGTCTCCTGGATCGCTGTTAAGCAGTCGATTCTAAAGTGTCGACCAAATCAGGAATCCTTCACGGCACCAGGCTTTCCGGCACCGACTTATATAAAATTTTATAGGGTCTTTTTTGTGCGTCGAGTAGCGGCTGCACGACCAGCAACCAAAGCAGCAGGACGATAAATCCAAATTGCAGCACCCTGAGAAACAACGTCGTCGTGCTCTTTTGAATGGGAGACAGCAAAGATTCGTCAGCTTGCTTCTGCCTGGCCAAGCGGCGGCGGCGATAGATATATAACGGTATCAGAATGATTGCCAGAACGCCTAACCCAATTATTTTACCATACTGACCCCAAAACGGTTTCACGGTTTGTCGATAATCTGTCGCAATGCCGCTCATCCCCCGGGTAGACCCATCTACCAGAAAGCGAGTATTCAGGTCGCCGGTGTAAATGACTTGGAATGCAATTCCTTGTCGCGGCGCTAATTTCTCAAAACTGACCCTAACCTCTTTTTCGGGATTTTCTGGAGATCTTTCCAGTCTAACGAGGTCCCTTGCACCAGTGGATCTCAGCGGCGTTAGTTTCAGTATTCTACCATGAGAATCGTCCAGAGATAGTTTTATAGGTTCAGTGATATCACTATCTTGGACATTAAATGCGCTGTGATTCCAGAAATATAGAATTGCCGCATGGACAGGTTCATCGATAATTGTGCTGTCAGCTCCTAATAAGTGAAAAGGCTGAGGGCCGCCAGCGGCAGGATCATAAATCGTAAAACGAACGGGATCGGGCAACAGCGCTAAGCTTGTCAGTTCAAATGGCTTGGCACCGCTTAGAATAATCAGCGCTGGTAAAAAAGATAAAAATAGAGTCAATTTTGTGAATTTCCGGAAATGGAGTTTCATGGTTGATGCCATTGATCCTGCTGAAATTATGGGATGATTCTCGACCTGCATTACAATATTACTTGCCTAACTGCTCATCTTTTCTTTTGTTCCATTCCACCCAGGCGTTCTCTTCGTCCTTATCGCTAGGCGAGAACGCGCCAGCAGCCATCAGATTTCCTCGACCATCAATACGGATTTCCTGCATACCCGTGACGATGAAGTACCACTCTTTAAAGCTGATTTGAGCTGGTCCCGCGACCTGCTTTGGTTTGGCAATTTGTTTTGGTCTCATATCCGGCAGCTCTGCAGGGATCAATACGGCGTTTTCCGGAGAGTTTGTAATGCGAACTTCCCCCTTGTAGACCTTCAGGATTGTAGAGGAATCAGGCGCAACGCTGATGCGAAATTTTGTGCCGGTTATAGCTGCGCCAGCGACAGGTGACGAAACCTTGAAATCAGCTTTGTCTTCAACGTCTGAAACCAGCGCCCAGATATCGCCTCTTTCGACCTTAATGGCGGTCTGATCACGACCCTCCTTGGTCTCCTCATACAGCTTCACAATATCAATGGTGGTCAACGGTCCCAATCTGACGACGTTGAGTTCCTTCAAAGTCAATTCTGCCTGCGAATCGCTTAAAGTCCGTACCCTATCGCCGGATACAACATCACTGCCAACCACCGCAGTGATCCAATCGTTTGCCAACTGTGGCAATTTCCGTGCGACCCCTTCGACGTCTGTGATCTTTCCCCGGTGCCGGTTTTCTGTATCAGCCGCATCCGCGAACTGCGCAGGCAGAGATAAATAAAGCGTCCCTGCCAGCAGGGCTGTCACTGTCAGGCATCCTATCAGGATGGACTTCGATTGCTGATTAGCTTTGATCATGAATAATACCGAAAATTATTACATTACACTAATTAAACCGGTTCAATGGCAATTTTCTCCCACTGTCGTTATATATATTAAGGCATAACCGCAGAGGATAGATTCCCCTTGGGTTCACCCATCAGCAGCAATGCCGCCCAATACGCGGGGTGTGGATTTATTCTATCACGGACGTGAATCTGGGCTTTCTGCAAGGCAGAAGCCGGCGCATCGCCTCCTTTCATATTCCGGTAGAAGTGTTTCACCAAAATAGCGGTTGCTAGATCGTCAATTTCCCAGAGACTGGATACCAGGCGCGGCGTGCCCGCGACCGTGAAACCGCGTGATACTCCTGCAATATCATCACCAGACATCGTAAGGCCTGAACCTGTTTCGCAAGCGGTCAAAGTAACCAGTTGACACGAATCAAGCTTCAGACTGTAAGTTTCCGTTAAATCAAAGTTCCCATCGTTGTCGCCGTCGGGACTTAAGCATAGCCTGGAGTTCAGAGGATTTTCAGCGTCAAACAAACCTTTACAGGCAAGGTGGATAATATCCGCTTGAGACGCTTCTTCGATTAAGTTGGTTTCTGTTGCGTCATCCCCCGTTAGTGCAATCATATTGGGGGAAGCAAATCCGATGCTTTCGATCTCTTTCTGGTTGAAAAAACGCTCCTCCTGGGGAATGTCCGATTCCGGATTAGCGAGAGCGAGAACAGAGATATTATCGTTATCAACTTTTTCATTAGCATGCATTCGGCAGGTCGAAAATATATTTGCCGATGACGCGTAACTGATCGAGTAGTCATCGATAAGCCAACGATCCTCCCCCATGCTTAACAAAGCAAATGGCAGATAATAAAGCTCAGCGGTGGGAATGATAATCAGATGTTGCTTGTCATTGATGATCTGTTCAACAGGTCTGATAAGAAGCTTATAGAGTTCGGCTGATTCAGCCCTGACGTCCAACCGTTTTAACAATCTCAGGCGAATATTGCTGATCATTTCAGGCAGAATGTTTTCATTCAAGTTCGTTGTTTCGCCGCTTAACAGATCATGAGATATAACAAAAGTGTGCAGTTTTCCCGGGGTGATAAAATATTGGATGATCGCTTCTTCTGAAGAGAGATTCTGCTGAATCAAATCAATCTGCTTGGGATCAATCGTAAATAAGTCAGAATACCCGGCATGAGACAGGTTCAGAGTATCCAGTAACGCATAAAAAGTACTCTTCGATGCATCGATTTTATCGTTTAATATCGATAAATAGTCTCTTTCCTTCAGAGTGAGTTTTCCTGAATGGCTCAATAAGTTATTCCGAATTCCTTCAAACCTGTCCAGATCCGCTTCGATTTCAGCTATTTCTGCTCCCTCCTCACCCGCCGCTCCGGCTTTGATCAAATCCGATTTACCGGCGATAATGTCACGGAAAGTCAGCGCCTTCGCTCGTTCAATTACATGTATTGCATCCGCGAAATTTCTGCTCTCCAGGTAAAGCTCAACCAGGAGTTCGTAGGGTTCCATGCGGTTCTGCAGCAGGTTGATCCGTAGTTTCTCTTCACTTGATTGCCCTCGGATTGACTCAGATATCGAGATGGCATTACGAAGTTGGTTGATAGCAGTCACTCTATCTGAGGACAGTAGATAATAGTGTCCTAACTCCGTTGCAATGCGCCAGTGAAGATCCGCAAAGCCATATTCTCTTGCCTCCGATGATGCCTGGTCTAAATGGTTCTTGGCAGCGACCAGATCGCGCTTATCAAGATAGTACCCGCCCAAAGCTAAGCGTGCTCGTGTAGATAGGCGGACGTCATTGATTTCGTCACTGAGTTCCAGCGCTCGCTGAAAATGGTAACCGGCAGAATCAGAAAGCGATAACTTCACCAGTGCTGAACCGATGTCCAGATGGCAAATGCCTTGACCTTTTTTATACCCCAACTGCATATCGATAGACAGGGCTCTGGCAAATCTGATTAAGGCATTGTCGTACTCGTCATTTGCCGTTTCAATTAACCCGATATTCTTTTCGATGTTAGACTGGCTCTTCAGATCACGGGCTGAAATTGCGCCATCTAAAGCGCCTTTTGCTTTTTCCAGCGCTGTGTCGATCATACCAGAACTGAAATAAATCAGAGCTTCACTGTTTTCGATCAGGTAGGGGAGACGCCCTGTTGATCGTAGCAGCGCTCCTTTTGCCTCCCGAATGCTATTCAAAGCCTGCTGGTAATCGGATAACATCCAGCGAGCATTCGCAGAATAGAGCCAGGCCAGTGCATTGGAGTTCAGACCTTCCGAGGAGCTGATCTGTATCGCTTTCTGATAATTCTCCAGCGCGTCCCGATAATTGGAAAGCCCTTCTTCGGCAAGCCCAGCGACCAGATAATAATCAGACAAATCTATCGAATCTGTTTGTAGCTGTTGCACCATACCAGCGGCTGACTGCAACTCTCGTGAAGCCTGGAACTGTTTCTCATTTGTGATTAGAAGCCGGGCTTTGAATACCGCGCATTGAATAACTTGTTCAGGTTGATCTAATCGCAGAAAGAGTTGCTTTGCTTGATCGATCACACCTTCAGCACTGACAGCTTGCTGATCTTCATAAAACCAATGAGCCAACACAAAGTTATCGGTTGCAGCTTGATGGGTATCGTGTGATGCAATCGCCAGGTCAAGAGCGTGCTGCCTCTTCTGGATGGCCTCTGCAAGATTGCCTTCATTATAATAGTAGATCGAAAGATTACGCAATCCCCCCGCTCGATTTTCATCTGTTCTGCCTGACAACTGCAGAAGCGCTATCTGGGACTTTACAACTTCCTTCCAATCGGGAATTTCCTGACCAGCCTTTATCTTTAACTTGTTCAAGTTGATCAGCGCAACACTATCCTGCAACTCTTCAGCCATCTTGATGGCCCGGTTGTAGTAGGTGACTGCCCAATCAGGCTGACCATTTTCGAGGTTGTAATTCCCTTTTCGTACTGTTTCAATGAAATTCTTCTGGGCAAAATGCTGGCGTTCAGCCTGGTTTAAGCCGCCTTTGCCAAAATAGACAATTTTTGAAAGATATTCCCTTTCCGATGCAGAAAACTGTTCCTTCGCTTCCCCAATAGCATCCCCCGGCGCATCCTTGACAATCGCTGATATAACCAAATTTAAAAAGCTCACAATCAGGTCTGAAGGTATTTCTTCAGGGATAAACAGAATATTACCCCATCCAGCGAATGATCCGATTTGCGCCAGAATATTCTGTTTATGCGTGGAACCTGACAGTACCAGCAGTTCGCCGCCCGCTTCGATACCGAAGAGATCTTCAATGGTAAATCTAACCTGCTTTTCCTGCACCAATACCATATCCAGCGGATTTTCTGCTTCTGTAGACTTCAGATTAAACACGGCGATATTAGCATTTTCGATAGCCTCAATCAATTCATCTCTATCACCGAACGCACGGTAATGCAGCATCTCAGATGACAGCCGGGAATCGAAGCTGAGATTTTCGCCTTTACCTAAGGCAATCTTATCATCCAGAAAAACCAGACTCTGCAGATTCGGCAATCGTGATGCCTGAATGCCTCTGCTATTGAAATCATCACAGAGTGATTTAATCGCAAGATCATCAGGAGCGATAATATACGCATGACTTGCTAAAGGACAGTTTAAAATCACCTCATTCGCGACAGCTTGATAGTCATCTGCTTCCTCAGCAATAAACAGAGTATCTCTGGTCAGACCCAACCAAGTGACTTCATCACCATCGAGAACGCATGGCAGTACCAGATCTGAAGCCCCAATATGACGTTGCAGCTTTTGCAGCGAAAAGGCTGTTAAGTTGAATAAAGCTGAAAATTCAGGATCTTCGGCAAAAGTTTGCTGCAACAGACTGTCATAGTCCTGGGTTAGAACATCCAATTGTTCCGTTATCGCTGCTCTGTTCGAACTATCAGGAACAGCAGATCGTTCCTTTTGCAGATCTGCCATCTGGCGGCGATAATACGGGATCAAACCGCCGCGGCCATTCCAAACCAGACTGCGTCGCTGAGATTTAAGCTTAACATCCACAGCTTGAGTGATCTCTTTTAAGCGTAAACAACTCAGGTACTGGCTATATTGCAATACCCGTTCAGGATTGTTCTCCCCGAGTGCCCATTCTATAGCTGAATTCAGCATCAAGTACGGTTCAGAAACCTTTGACTGATGAGAAGTTTTAATGCTTGAATCCCAGGGCTTCTGGCCCCAATCAGCGATCGCTCTGTCAATCAAGACGAAAGCGTCCTCACGCAGTTCTGAGTTGTTCTGTCGATAAATCACCCTGGCCTTCCGCCAGCAGGCCCGCCAGATAAGCTGCGTCTGAGAATTAAGTTCAGGCCGGGAAATGAGTGCATCAAGAACTTCCTCGGCAGCTTCGGGGTCATCGATAGCCAGGTAGAAATCGCTTAGATTAATGCCTGCAGCCAAAACCAACGCACTTTCTCCAGCATCATTTGCAAGTTGTTGTGCTGACGTGAACGCCCAAAGGACTTCCGCTTCCCGCTTGAGGCGTTGCAGGGATTCCTCAAAAGTCACTGACGGCATTTTCGACACCGACTGATAACAGAGCTTCCCATAGATATTATAGAGCTGAATACGCTCCACCACGAATGATTCCGGTTCCTTTGCCAGCGATTCAAGCCGATTGCCAAGGGTAATGCGCAGTTTATTAACGTCGGACAGCGGCTGATCATATAGTAACAGCAGGCCGTAGATCCTGTCCAGGTCGAGGGTTTGATTCAGCGGATCAATCGTAGAGATATCGCGAAACAGACGCCGATTGATGCGGCGGCGCATCTTTCCATGCGGGCTGTCAGGAGGATATTTTAAAACTTCATCTGCCACAATGTCCCACAGATCGGCAGGGACACCAATCTCATAATCGCGCAGCCAGTTCAGTTCCTTCCGCTGTATTTGCTGCGTGAATACAGATTTTGAATCTACCGTCAACTGCAGGGCAGCCAAGTTTATCAAAGCAGTCAACTCACCCAATTGATAGCCATTTCCTCTGGCGATAGAGTATGACCTTAAAAAGCATCGTCCAGCAAGTTCCGAAGCGCCCATTTGCCAATGTAAAGCGCCAATTTCATTCCAGAGGATGGCTTGACCTTCGTTGTCTTCTCGATCTATCATTTTAGAGAGTCGATGGGACGCTGCCTTGAAAGCGGCTGGCAAGTTTCCCAGCCGTTCGTAAACGGTTTGGAATTGTGCCTCATTCAGCAAACGTTTCTCTGCCGTCGAAAAACCCAGAGCCGACATAGGGGAACCGACGCCCAGGTAGCCAAAATCCCACAGAGGGATCGTCAATCCGCCGATCTCAATAATCAGAGGATTGTAATAGGTGCTGCGCCCACCTTCCGGCTCCCCTTGAAGTACTTTTTGAGCCGCTTCAGATACCCGGAGCGCCTCCGAATCGTCCCCCAATAATAACGAGTTGTAGGCGACATTTTCTAAAATCTTGGATTGATCTGCCGTTAATCCCTCGCGGTGGATAAGCTGCATGGCTGACTGATAATAGCTGTTGGACAGGGCAGGTTTTTCTAAAACCTGGTGATGCTCGGCCAGCCGCAGCAAGATTCGAAGCTGCGCCTGGTACTGCTTTGCTTCACGGTATTGCGTTAAGGCAAAATCATAGTAAGATACTGCCTCATCCGACAGCCCGATCACCGATGCGCAGTGCCCCACTTTTTCATCGACAAGCGCTTTCTGGAGACGGTTCTGATAACCGACATGCAAGGTTTCGACGCTGCGAAATGCTTCAAATGCTCTGCGATAACCGAATTCTCCCAGTTGATAATAAGCATTACCCAAACTTAAATAGAGCTGACCCTCCAACTCAGGATTAACGTCAGCATCGTTAACTGCTAATCCTAACTCCAAAACTTCTATCGCCTTTTCATGACCTTGAATGTCACTAAGATCTCCTGTATTGCGAAACAGGCCGAAACCGGTCCGAAACTGCTTCCAAAGCAAGGAAAAGACGTTTGTCGTCTGTGCTTCCTCATATTGTCGCAGTTTATGACTTTCCAGCATTTCGTAATCATTCGCCAGAGTCAAATAGCCATAAGCCAGGTCCGGCTTTGCAGCAATCGCCTGATTCAGATAGTCAATTGATCGAAGTAGATCGAAGATACTGTCATCTCCGAGATAGCTGTAACAAAAACCCAACGCGTATTTTAAAATCGGATCTTCAGGGTGCGCCGTCAGCAGTGATTTATAGTTCCCTATCATAGCAGGCAACTCATCCTGACGCCAGGCTGCCATAATTCGCTTGCGGTGTATTTCTACCTTCTCTGGCGCCAGTTGAGCTGCGCGGGAGTAAATGCTGATCGCTGACTGCCAATCTTTTTGTGATGCGGTGTAATCGCCTCGTGCAACCAGCGATTGAAGATTCTTTTCTTTCGCCTCGCGAGCGTATCGGCCATCAAAGAGCAGCGGATAGAGAACTATTACCAGATCATAATTCTGGCCTGCTCGGGTATAATCCAACTGTGATTGGAGCAATTCAGCCGAGTTGATAAGAGCTATAGCATGTCTCGATTTTATATAGTCGGAGGAGGAACCCTGCATATAAACCTGCAAACGTTCATATTCGGCAATAGCGAGATCGATGTCACCTGCCTGCTCTAAATATTTGGCGATTTCCAACTGCGCGGCAGCCCTTAACGACGGCAGGTCAGAGTGTCGACCGATTAATGCTTGCAGCGCGCCAATCCGATCAAAGCTTGAACGAATCGGTTCCAGGATGGCGTCAACTGCGCTTGAAACCACTTCAGTTTGATCAGGGAAGTTGGCAATGACGTCTACATACGCCAGATCCGACGCTTCTGAGCTGGCAAATGTCTGATAAATTCTGGCGGTGCGAAAACCGGCCTGAGCCGTAACAGAGACAATTTCGGCAAATTCCAGCTCGATACGTTGGTAGACTTCCAGCGCTGTTTTTGAATCATTAACAGATTCGTAGGCAGACCCAATCGTGAGTAGCGCTTCAGCACAAAGCTGTGCGGTCTTAATATGGATCGATATGAATTGGGTCAGGTTGGATATCAGAGAAGAAGGATTTTCACAGGTGAAGGAATGATCCGCATGATAAGCTGCATTGTGGATCAATATCTGATAGTCGAACAGAGCTTGTGCCAAGATAGAGGATTGATCGGAATACTGGACAGGAATCCTTCGCAGAGTATTGATTGCCTGCCGGTTCTGACCCGCATCCCGAAGCAATCGTGATTGGTATAGAAGTGATTTGGCGCCCAGCTCACGGTCATCAGGGAAATCATACCGCACACGCTCAAACGCCATGAGGACAGTTGATAACTCTGTATCTCTGATCTCACCTTGGTCCTGTTGAATGTCATCAAGCAGCGACGTCGCATAGACAAAGGCAGCATCCGCTGATCCCATAAAGGGAATGATCCCTTCCTCTGAAACGCGCCATAAGTCTGATTGATCAGCGTGAATTGCTGAATAATAAATGGTTCCATCATGGGCCCACGATGGAGACAGTTCTGCTGCTGTGCCACTGGTCAACTGACGGTAAGTAGAAACCGAATCCACCAGGTCAAAACGGTAAAGAGAAGTCTGGTCGGTCGCGGTCAGTAGGCCGTCATGGTCAACGTCGACAGCGACTAACGATGCAACGATTGATTTAGCGTCAGTGGACCAGGAAGCGGAGGCAACTGGAAATGATCCTGTGGAGATAATGGTTATAATGGGTTGCGGGATTTTCAAGTCGCCTGGATCGATAATCACCAGAGATGCTTCAGCAATCGTATCCCCCAGCTGAATAGCCAGAAGTCGGTTGTCGATGGGTGAGAAGGCTGGCATGACAAAACCCCGCGAGGTCAGAGGAACGGCTTGCTCCCGGCCGATCCGTATCACAGATACCCCCCCCCCGGAGCCCTCTCCATCTTGAAATGCGATGTGTTTACCATCGGGTGAAAAAGAGGGCGACGTCTGTTGACCTGGCGCTTGTAGAGTTCTGCGTAACGAAGTCACCTGTGGAACTCCGCCGATCGACTTAAACTTCAGTATATAGAGATCACCGGCAGGGTCTTCTCGCGTGGAACAGAAACAGAGCTTCTCGCCTGATGGCGCCCAGGCGGGGTTGTAATCTGCGGCAGGATGGGTCGTTAATTGTACCGGTAATCCACCATCAGTCCGTCTGATCCACAAGTCGTAATTCCCTGAACGGTTAGTGACAAACACCAGCCATTTACCGTTTGGTGATAATACCGGGCTTGTCTCCTGGCTCAGATCGGCGGTGAGTTGCTGAGGTAGATTTATCTGCGAAGTTGCGGGTATCCCGCTGCTGAGGGGCGGCAGCAGATGGAGAGTAAGTAATCCCAGAATTATAGCAGAGAAGCGAACTTTTCTGGAACGGATTGAAAAACTGTAAGTCGTCATCTTATTTGCGAGACCAGACGCCATCGCTATTCTCGATCAAGGTGCCTTTCGGCGCGGCGTCCCGATTCATGCTGGCAAACACCTGACGTACCGAGCTTGAATCCGTCGGATCGGTGGTATTGTGTAATGAGGCGATTCGGGTCATAATAATTTCGCGATCCTGATTTTCTTCTGATACGATACGATCCACAAGGGCTTTAAAGACGGAATCCTGCTGGTACAGCTCGGTGGGGAATATCGTCAATAAGCCCATTTGATTTTCACCCACAGAACCATCTCGACCAAAATCCTCGAGGTCATCCGCATTGAATTTACGATTGGCGAAAGCCTCCAGTATTTCACGCCTTCCATCTGGTAGAGTCAAACCTACCGCCGTATCCGATGGCACTATCGAAACCAGCATGGCATCTTCTTCGATCGTCCTGTAATAACCCAGAATCTGCTTTTCCAGGGCGGTTCTTTCGCTGGTAAAGGTCACTTCAGGCGTACGGATCGTACATCCTGACCACCAGACCAGGCTGATGACAAGCAATGTAAAAATGCAAGTTCGCATCGTTATTTCATTGTCATTTGAGCTGCTTTTAAGGTATTTTTCAGCAGCATTGTAATGGTCATCGGTCCCACGCCGCCGGGCACCGGAGTAATGGCGCTGGCAACGTTAGATGCCGATTCAAAATGAACGTCACCAGCCAGAATATAGCCGCGCGGATTGACAGATTCAGGGACTGTTACCCTGTTGACGCCAACGTCAATAACCACACATCCCGGTTTCAGCATATCGCCCGTAATGACATTCGCTCGTCCGATAGCGGCGACGACAATGTCAGCTTGCCGGGTGAAAGCCGCCAGATCGCCGG
>JAHJDJ010000361.1 GCA_018812585.1 bacterium | reverse complement strand
GCCGGTTTCAGCGATGGCGAAATTCGCTCCGGTGATGCCGATATCCGCCTTCAGGAATTTTTCTCGCAGCACTTTTCTTGCGATACCGATCAATTCTACGGGATCTTCGCTGTATTCGACGCCCAACTTTTCCACGAACAGCTTACCGACGTCCTGCCGCGAAAGATGCAGCGCGGGCGCGGTGATATGCGAGGGCATTTGTCCTGCGATCTGCACGATATATTCGCCCAGATCGGTTTCGACGACTTCAAACCCCTCCTTTTCGAGGTAGGGCGTCAGTTCGATCTCTTCGGTGGTCATCGATTTCGACTTGGCGATGATGGGACGCAGCGGAACAACTTCCTCAGGCGGAGTATGCTCTTGTGACGAGGGGTGTAGGGGCGAGGCATCCCGACGGATCGGGACAATTTGCTGCGCCCCTACTGATTCTCGGCAAATATCTGCAATTATCCTATTGGAATCCTCACCATCCTTCGCCCAATGCACCTGAATGCCTTTGGCTGAGGCGTTCTCTTCCAGTTGCAGGAGGTATTCATCCAGCTTTGCCAGCGTTAGATCTTTGCGGATGGCAGCCTGCTCCCGCAACTCCTCCCAGTAGGGCACTTCAGCGACCACCTCGTTGCGCTTCTCGGTCGAATGATCGGTGGCCTTCAGGACAGCAGTCCGAAGGCTTTTATCATCCAGCGCTTTGCGGATGTAGGATTTGATTTGATCAGGTCGGCTGTTCATTATTTATTGGGATTTTTCTTTCCGGTATCCAACTTATTTCGGACTTCTCGCAACACGCTGCCATGCAGAACCGCGGCGTGTTTATCTATGAATGCATGCACGCGGTCGGGATATTTCTTGGATGCTTCGCGCAATGCCCATGAAACCGCTTTATAGATCATCTTCTCTCTGGATGAGGCATAATCTGCCAGAATCTCAAGGCAACGGTCAATGTCACCCGCGCCCTTACGGAGCGGCAGAATCATCGCCACAATCACTGCGCGTCTTCCCCAAACCGAGGGGTAGTTCTTATATTCTATCAGATTTTCGATGGTCATCACACCCTGAACGATCATGTTGCCGAACAAGCCGCCACAGAGGAGGTCGGTCGTCTCCCAGCCGGATAATTGGGGTATCCATTTGGGAATGTACGAGAGAACATCTCTGTTCCAGTATCGCTTTAACTTAACCAACCCTTCTATCCCTATAACCGCCAGTTCACGGATGCGCCGTTTGAATGCCTCGTCGGTGAATTCGAGCATCATCTGATAATCGTCAGCGCTCTGCAACTGCTTGAACAGTGGCTTCTCGAATTCTCTTAATACAGGCACCCGCACGCCAACCGAAGTCCACGCACCCCCCTCCTCCGTCGGCGATTGCGGAGCGAAATGATCGATGGACGCGGCGTAGGCTGCATCGGCCAGGGGTTGGAGTTTCGTTAGGATGTCGTTTGGATCCATTGAATTAGCCTTCAATACGAAATTCAGCTACACCAGATAATGATTCTAAGTTGTATCCAATCGCTTGTTTCTTAATGTTTAAATCTTTGGGTAGTCTAAATTTTATTGACCAAAGTTTCTTAGTTTTTGGGGATTTAATTGCTTTAATATACAGTGATAACTCATATTCATCTTTAATCATTGGGAGAGTAATATTCTCTTGAACAAAATGCATTTCACTTAATCTTGGAATGAGTGGTTCTAGATGAATTAAAGCTGAATTTGACCATAACGCCTGCGAAGGTACCGAGGGATATTTCTCAATACCTACTTGAATCATCTTCTCTTTTTGAAAATCGATCTTGATACTACTTGATCGTCCAGACAAAACAAGCCAAATATCCATTATTGCTGTGGTCTTATTTGCAGTGCTATTTAAAAGATAAACGTTCCTAATTTCTGCTAATAGCTGATTCTCGTTGGTTTTCAATATAATTGCTTTAGGCTTGAATGACAGTATTTTTGCTTTTCTAAAAAACGTGTAATATAACGTTATTATTGATATTATAAGTGCACCCGCTGCTATCAAAATTGTTGGATCCTTTAAGAAACTAGTTGATTCCGAAGATGCAAAAGTAATTTCCATGACCCAAACCTCACTTCAATTTGCAATTTTCAATTTGATATTTGATATCGACTCTATCGGGGTCAGGGATACCATATGCACAGGCGACCTCGATTACGGGATATATGCCTTTTTTCCATCTTTCCATTCTTCCATTCAAAGCCCCATCGCCTTCGCCATAATCCTCAACGCATGCACCGTCCTGACATCGATGTTCCTCCTGCGAGCTAAGCCGTGCAGATGCATCAGGCAGCTATCGTCGACGGCGGTGACAATCTGCGCGCCGGATTTCTGGATGGCGGACAGCTTATCCAGACCAATTTCCCTCGACAGTTCCGGGAATTTCATGGAAAAAGTGCCGCCGAAACCGCAGCATTCATCCGATCCCGGCGGAATGACCAGATCCAGCTCTTTGATGCTTCCCAGGAGCGCTTTGATCTCACCATCGACGCCCAACTCCCGCTTGGCATGGCAGGATTCGTGCAGAGCTACGCGCGCGGGGTAGCTGCCGCCAATCTCTCTGATTCCCAGTTGATGATAGAGAAACTGCGTCCCTTCGAAGATGCGCTCTTTGACCTTCGCCCAGCGCTTTCGTCCCCGGTCGGAAAGATCGAGATCACCGTAGAAGACCTTTACCATACTGACACACGATCCCGAAGGAGCGACGATCCAGTCATACAGTTCGAACTGCCGTAAGAACCGTTCTGCCAGAGGCACAGCCTGTTCCCGGTAGCCGGTATTGAAGGCCGGCTGCCCGCAGCAGGTCTGGTGCGGCACGTTGACCGGTATCAAGCCAAAATGGCGCAGCAGTTTCGCCAGCGCCATCCCGGTTTCAGGGAAGATCTGTTCGGTATAACAGGGAATAAATAGCGCTACGGTCGATCCAGCGGGGACATTTGGGTTCATAGATGATCAATCGTTGAGAAGCAATTGAGGGATTGTTCAAATATAAGCAGGAAAGGTTTTAAAGGGCAAGGCGAATTGGGGGAATATTTTGAGAGTGAATGAAATATAGGGGCGCAGCATGCTGCGCCCCTACATTAAGGCGATTACTTCCGATCCCGATTGACGGTCAGCTTCAGTATATCCGGTCGGCTGTAATGGCCGGTGACGTCCAGATTCATGCGTTCTCCTATGCAGGCATCCAGGTCGATTTCAGCCGTCATGATCGTCTCCTGGCCGAACACCGGTTCGACGATATACATGCCATCAGGGCCGATGACGCAGCTACCGCCGTTTAGCAGCCATTTATCGGGATCATCGGATAAATGCTGAGGAACCCACAGCTCATCGGGTATGTCTTTCACCTGGAACATTTGCCCGGCAGCCAGTACGAAACAGCGTCCTTCGAAGGCGTAACTGCGCGAAGCGATCTGATGAGCTTCATGCACCGACGGCCAGACGGCGACATGGATCTGTTCCCCGGACTCATGCAGCGCTTGACGGGCTAAGGGCATCCAGTGTTCCCAGCAGATCAAGCCGCTGATTCGGCCAAAACGTGTGTCGACTGCATTCAGGTCGCAGCCATCGCCGTGACCGTAGAGCAACCGTTCAGTGTAAGTAGGCATCAACTTGCGCCGGTGATTGACGATTTCACCGGAAGCATCGATGATGATGAAGCTGTTGTAAAGTGTACCATTGCCAGGGCCTGATGCAATCCGTTCATTGACGCCCATGCAGAGCACGACACCCTTTTCTTTGGCTTTCTCGCCTAATAGCCGCGTCTCGTCACCTGGGATCGCGACGCTATTTTTTACCATGCGGGTGAATGCCGCTTTAGCCCGGGGATTATTCCACAGCGCCACGTCCGGGCAGTAGTCCAGCCAGATGGGATACCCCGTCAGCCAGGTTTCACCGAAGACGGTCACTTGCGCGCCCTGATCGGCTGCTTCATCAATCAAGGCTATCGTCTTGTCAATTGTCGCCTGCAGATCCAGATGCACTGCTTTATGCTGGACGATGGCGACTTTCACCTTACTCATTTCCATTATTCCATTCTTCCATTTCTTGTCCGCCTCTGGCGGATTCCATCTTCCATTTATTTCACTTTCGCTGTGCCTACATTTACTAATTGATAGCGATCCACGCTTAAATATCTGCGGGCGGCCTCTTCGACCTGTTCAGCGGTGATCGGGTTAACATATTCTGGAAAGCGGTCGAAGAATTCGTACCCCAGACCGATCATTTCCCAGTAGCCCAAACCATCGGCGATTTCGCGGTTGGTCTGGAACTGCATGCGGTTGCGGGTGATTTCGTCCTTCTTGGCGATTTCCAGGATCTCCTCAGAGACATCTTCATGCAGGAAGTCGTCCAGATCCTGCAGAATGCCCGGCACGGCGATCTTGAAGTTTTCGTCAGAACAGCCCATTTCAAAGTAGAACCGAGCCTGGCCTAACCTCGGATACATGCGTGACCACATGCGGTAAGCCATCCCTTTGTCGTAAACATACTTGAAGAACAGACGAGTATTTAAGATCCGAGTGGCCAGCGCCATCGGCAGGTAATCGGGATGATCGACGCCCACCGTCAGGAAGCTGATATTGAAGGTGTTCTGATCCTTCTCCTTGTATTCCAGGCGGCGGCTGATTTTCTTCGGAGGTTTATCCAGCACCAGCGGCATTTTCGGCGGAGGTGGATTCTGTCCTTCTACCAAGCGCGGGCCGAAACCTTCCAGCAGTTTGGCAATTGTGCCCGCATCAAACTTTCCTGCAACGGACACCACCAGATTGGTCGGCATGGTGATCAGGCTGTGATACATACGAATGTCGCCGATGCGGATATTGCGGATGTCCTCTTTGGTTCCCACGACGAGATTCCTGTAGGGGCTGCGTTTGTACAGATCTTCTAAGGCTTCGCGATGGGTGTATTCCCAGGGCTGATCTTCGACGGCGCCGATGGCGTGGGTCTGCTCAAGCTTTGCTTTTTCGAATTCAGCGTCGGGAAAGATGGATTGAAACAGCATCTGTGTGAGCAACTTCATGGCCTCATCGAAATCCCTGGAAAGGCCGTTAAAACCGATGGTGATGTAATCTTCGGAGGCCGTATTCCAGAAATCGATGCTTAATGACGCTTTGATGCTGTCGATCTGAGCTTTGGAATACTGCCGCGTGCCGTCGTCCAGCATCGCAGCGGTCAGGTAGCCTAAACCCGCTTTGCCCTCTTCCAGCCATTGACCGCCCTTGGCGAAAACGGAGACGCAAACCGTCTGCGACTGAGCATCAGGATAACCTACCAGAGTGATACCGTTGGCCAGTGTCCGGTGGAAAGTCTTAGACGGCATGGATATGGGTTTGATGAACTTCGGCTTCACGATGGGCAGATCGGCTTGAGGATCGATCTGCCCATCCAATCGCAACGTCGCTCCTCTGACCAGGGTTGAATAATCGCGGATTTCTTCGCCTTCAGGGACGATCAGCGACAGCGTGGCTTTATTAGGAGCGAGGTATTTCCTGACGACGCGCCGGACGTCTTCGGCAGTGACTGCTTCGATCAATTTGGGGTAATTATCCGCTAAAGACGGCGCACCGGCAATGACGTTATGGCAGATGTTTTCGGCGCGGCCGCGGAACGTCTCCTTTTCCATGATATCGGCGACGATGAGTTTCTCTTTGGCGGCGGCTAATTCGTCGGACGTCACGCCTTCATCCGACAGTTTGCGGATAGCGGCGAGAGTTTTGCTGACCGCTTCCTCTTCGAATTCCGGACTGCAGGTCATACCGATATAGAGCAGAGCGGCGTCTTTCAGGAAATCGGGCCAGACGTAGAGGCTGGTGACCAGGTTTTTTTCACGCTGCAGGACACTCTGCAGACGGGCATTGTCGTTACCGCCCAGGATCTCAGACAGCACGGTCAACGGCGCCATATCTGATGAAGCAGTCGGCGGGATGTGGTAACCGAAGAGCAGGTAACACCCGGATGTTTCCATCTGCGAAGCGGTCTGGCGGAAGGCGGTCTGTTCCGGTTCACGTCTGCCCAGTTCAAAGCTGATGGGGCCGGATTCGTACTTGCCGAATTCTCTATCGATGCGGGCGATCATGTCGTCCGTGTCGAAATCTCCGACCAAGGCCATGATGATCTGGTTGGGGCGGTAGCGTTCTTCATAGAAGGTCACCAGTTTCTCCAGAGTGGTGGCCTTGATCACCTCAGGGAGGCCGATAGTCGTAGGATAGTAGGGGTGTTCGGTAAAAGCCGCTTCCGCCAGTTGTTCGTACACTTTGCCGGACGGATTATCGCCGTAAGACATATAGTACTCTTCCATGACGATGGTGCGCTCCTTGGCGATATCGACGGTGTCAGGATGCAGCTCCAGCATCATGTCGGCCAGACGCCAGAGCGCTTCGTCGAAATTGCCGGTGGGGACGGTGAAACCGTAGGCGGTGCCGTCATCGTAGGTGTAGATGTGCGACTGCCCCAGAAGCATCATCTGGCGGCGGTATTCGGTTTCAGCCTGCCGGGTCGATCCGCCGCGGGCGATGAGATGTTCGTAGAAGTGCGACAGCCCGGCGATTTCGTCCGATTCCGTCCTCGATCCACCATCCACGATGGAAAACAGCGACACCAGCGGCCGACTGTGATCCTCCACCAGGTACAATTCCAAACCATTAGCCAGGGTGTGGTGGTGGGTTTGGGAGAATACCGTTAAAGGTATTGCGATTAGAAGGATGGTTAGTAGGTTTTTCATTTTTGCTCTTTCAAAAAGATTTAATCCATTTGGTATGAATCCCAGAACATCTTTGCATAAGGATTATCTAAGCCGATAGTGAAGCCAATAGTAAATCTACCAGTAAAATTGCTCATTCTTGACATATCGAAGTATCTATACATTGAGTGGTAATACAAGGTAAAATTCTGAAATCCTACTATCTCTAGGTCGTATTCATCCCCACTGATATATACAGTTGTACGTCGTCAAAGTCTTTCGGACTGTTTTGCTGTTTAGTTAAGGGTGAGTTTTGTGTGTTGCCTGAGTTAAGGATGCTGCCTCATTTTGTCGATTTAAGTTGTACTTTTTTCTCGCCT
>JAHJDJ010000028.1 GCA_018812585.1 bacterium | reverse complement strand
GCCCACCTGATCCGTTCGCAGAGAGCTTCTGTGCCAGATACAATGTCACGATCATCGGCAGAAACATAACGTTTTCAGGTGCAAAACGGACAGTCAGAAAGACCAGTTCAGGATAAACTGCCCAGATACCGGCGGCGATCAATCCGGCACGCTCACTGGCCAGCTTCGCTCCGATCTTATATAGAAACCAGCAGACCGCCGATAGAAGCACGGCATGCATGATGCGGGGACCCGTCAGGTTCAGGCCAAACAGGAAAAACCAGGGCACCAGAGTATAGCAGTAAAGCGCCGGAGAATAGGCCGTCGGCTGCAGCGGGAAGCGTCCCTCAAAATCCCAACTGAAGCCGTGCCCCTGGACGATATTCCAGGCAATCTGGCCGTATTCGTACAGCTTGTCATTGTCAGGCCCAAGAATGGGGATGACTGCCAGACGCAGCAACAAAGCAACAGCTATGATCCACCAGATCGGCTGTATTCGTAACAGGCGGCCTTTATGCATCACGCGTCTCACGGTTCCTGGTCAACAGCCAGTGTAAACCTGCCGCAGCCAGGAGCATTACACCCGGCAGCAAAGGGATGCGGTAGCGGGGCAGTACCAGCATTAAGCTGTACACAACTGTCATGATTGCAAAGAGCAGATACCAGAACGAAAAGTCCTTCCAGCGGTGCCTTGTTATGATACCGCCAACCAGCGCAAAGATAGATAAAAAAATCCAGGGTAACCAATATAAAATATTTCCACTCATGGGGTGAGTCGGATCTACCGTCCAAAAGTAGATAAACCGTCTCAGGCTTAAATTCACATATTTGCCGGGATTTTGACGAATGAATTCGAACGCGAACTTCTTGTGCGCCTGTTCTCTCTGGACTTCGTTGCCGTGCAGTTCAGCATGCAGCCGGGCTGAATAATCGGGGTCCAGGGAAAAATCGATCAGCTCCTTATCGAAACCACGAGCACAGCCTGTCGCTCCGGGATGATTACCTCTCCAGAGGTTGGTCCAGAAATTCGTGCGGATCAGGACGAATTCATCGAAGACCTTGTAATTACGAATCGTCCAGGGCGCGATGACGGCAAGCATCACGACGACCATCAACACGGTATCTCTGATGATTTTGGAAGTCAACCTCTTTTTCAGAGCCATCCAAACCATCAATACCAGCGGGAAGATCAGCGCTGATTCCTTGGTCAGAGCTGCGATTCCGGCAATTAATCCGCAAAGAATCACGTATCGGACTTTTTCCGTCTGGAAATATTTGAAACCGATCAGCAGAAAGAGTATAAGCTCCGCTAAGAGCCAGGGTTCCGCCACGTATTTCAGCGGCATGAAAATCATTTCCGGATACAGGGCGAAAACACTTGCGGTCAGCAAGCCCACGGCTGGTCCGACAAGCCAGGTGGCGTAAACACCCAAACCCCAGCAGGTCAATCCAGCAATCATCGTCTGGATGAACGCCATACCGATCAAATTATTGCCAAAGAGCAGCATGTAGCCCGCTAAGATGAAGGCATAAAGGGGCGCTTCCCAAGCTGTGGGACCCTCAGGGAAGTCGCCGTAACCGTTAAACCAAAATCCGTTGCCCGCGGCCAAATTCTGCGCGATATGCTCGAACTCGAACGCCCCTTCATCCATATCAAAGCGGAAAAGAACGACGGCAATAAGCCGTATGACGACTGAGCCCGAAGCAATCAGGAACAGCAGGCGTCGATGTTGCTTAGATTCAAACAATGCTCTGCGTTTCAACTCTTACAGAAGCATTTCGATGACGTCGCCAACCTCAAACTTGGCTTCGGTGGCGGCTTTAATGTCATCTACAGTAACGCCAGGTGCCAGTTCCTTCAGCACGAAGCCAGAGCCATCAGCTTTCACATCCATGACGCATTTTTCGGTGATGATCATATCGACTACGCGCACTCCAGTCAGCGGCAGATTACAGTAGTTCAGAATCTTAGCTGAACCGTCTTTGGCGTTGTGCGTCATAGTGACGACCACTTTTTTCGCTCCGGCAACCAGATCCATCGCTCCGCCCATACCCTTAACCATAGCGCCGGGAATCATCCAGTTGGCCAGATCGCCGTTTTGGGCAACCTGCATAGCTCCCAGAATGGTCAGATCGACATGACCTCCGCGGATCATGGCAAAGGACTGTGCAGATGAGAAATAGGATGCGCCGGGCAATTCGGTGATGGTCTGCTTTCCAGCGTTGATCAGATCGGCATCCTCTTCTCCTTCATAGGGGAAAGGACCATAACCCATCATGCCATTCTCGGTCTGCATGAAGACGTCCATCCCTTCCGGAATGAAGTTGGCTACCAGAGTAGGCATCCCAATGCCTAAATTTACATAAAATCCGTCCTGCAGCTCTTTGGCAGCACGGCGGATGATGATATCACGTGGTTTCATTTCAGCCATTTATGGACTCCGAAGAATTGCCTGATTATGGTTTGGGACGAACGGTTCTCTGTTCGATGCGCTTTTCGTAATCATTACCTGCAAAGAGATACTGGACGTAGATTCCCGGCGTAACGATACATTCGGGATCCAGCTCACCCGGTTCGACCAGATGTTCGACTTCAGCAATGGTGATTTCTGCTGCTGTCGCCATCATGGGGTTGAAGTTACGCGCGGTCTTGCGATAAATCAAATTGCCGTGGCGGTCGCCCTTGAAAGCTTTCACGAAAGCCAGGCGCGCTCGTAATCCGCGTTCCATAACGTAGGGCTTACCGTCGAACCAACGGATGTCTTTGCCGTCAGCGATGATTGTACCATAGCCCGTAGGCGTATAGAACGCCGGAATGCCCGCGCCGCCGGCGCGCAGTCGCTCTGCGAATGTACCTTGCGGGACAAATTCAACTTCCAGCTCACCATCCAGATACTGACGTTCAAAGATGTCATTTTCGCCGACATAAGTGGATACCATCTTTTTAATCTGGCGTGTATCCAGCAAGCGCCCTAACCCAAAGTCGTCGACTCCAGCGTTGTTGGAGATGCAGGTCAGCTCTTTTTTACCACTCTGGCGTAACGCTTCAATCAGGTTTTCGGGGATACCGCAGAGTCCGAAGCCTCCCAGCATAATGACGTCGCCGTCTTTGACGCCCACCAGTTTTAAGGCTTCTTCTGCAGAGGTTAAAACCTTGTTCATTCAGCCTCCAAATCTATGAAGTTTATGATATGATTTTCAAAAGGTTAAGATACCAATAACGCCAACAATATCAACGGGATGACCAGTAGCATTAATGCGCCTGTATAACCGATGATCTGGCGAGCTTTCAGTCCGGTGATAGCCAGCAAGGGCAGAGCCCAGAAGGGTTGCAGCATGTTCGTCCATTGATCACCATAGGCTAAGGCCATGACGGTTTTCGGCGTGGAATAACCAAGCTGCAGGGCCGCATCGACCAGGATCGGTCCCTGGACTGCCCATTGACCTCCGCCGGAAGGGACAAACAGATTGACCAAACCGGCTGAAAAGAAAGTGAAAATCGGGAACGTCCAGAGATTTGAGATATTCACCAATGTCGCGGAAAAGACGTCGACCAGACCGGACAGTTTCATCATCCCCATGATCCCGGCATAAAAGGGAAACTGCAGAATGATCCCTGCTGTGCCGGAAACAGCCTGATTAACAGCTTTGACATAACGAATCGGTTTTATGAAGAACAGGAATCCTAAGAACAGAAAAGCCAGATTCATGCTGTTCAGGTTCAGGCCGGACAGACCTTTGCCCGCAAAATGATTGATCAAATAGATCAACGCTAAAACGGAAATTAATATTGTGATGCCGCGGTTATTCTCCAGCCAGTCTGCAGGGGTTTCAATAACCGTGCTTTCGGGTTCTTCAAACGATGAGCGCTGACCGGAATAGCCTTCCCAATTCTCATTGGATTTGGGCAGCATCCCTTTTAACAACAGGGGAACCGATATTAGAAACAACAGGGCCAGTACAATATTCAGCGGACTGAAAATCGTCGCAGAGACG